>JBBTQP010000051.1:0-28553 GCA_038065635.1 Patescibacteria group bacterium
CCCTAAAAAGAAAACCCCCAGAGTAGACAACTTTCTACATACTGGGGGGTAACATAAATGAAATATTAATGAATAATGGTTTGTTTGAACTAATTTGTTCCATTGAGAATATTTTCGTCGCTTGGGCAAGATTTAGCTATGGCAAACGCTCCAAAGCCGATGTGATGACTTTTGAATTGCGTCTGGAAGATAACCTTTTCTCCTTGCGCGACAGTCTGCTTTCAGGCGAATATCGTCACGATCCGTATAAGCCGTTCACTATTTATGATCCGAAACAGCGTCGGATTCACAAAGCGACGGTCAAGGACAGGGTCGTGCATCAAGCAATCGTGAACGTCATCGAGCCGTTCTTCGAGAGCCGATTTATCCATGACAGTTACTCATGCCGCATTGGTAAAGGAACGCATGCGGCGGTGAATCGGCTTAGAATATTTCTGCGGCAAGCGAGCCGCAATAATACACGAACCATCTACGCTTTGAAATGTGACGTGCGAAAGTTTTTCGCATCGGTGGATCATCGTATTTTGATGTCTCTTCTTGAAAGACGTGTCGCTGATGTGCCTACGCTTATTCTTTTGCAAAACATTATCGAAAGTTTTTCCATCGCCGATCGTCGAGGTATCCCGCTCGGCAATCTCACCAGCCAGTTATTCGCCAACATCTATCTTCACGAGCTTGATCGCTATATCAAAACTGACATTTGCCAAAAGTATTATCTGCGGTATTGCGATGATTTTGTAGTCGTTGGAGAAAACAGAAAAGATTTATCAGCAATTACGAATGATATAAACATATTTTTAAATCGCGAATTGTCGCTCTCTTTGCATCCGAAGAAGTTATTTATCCGGACTTGGAAGCAGGGGGTCGATTTTCTTGGTTACGTACTTTTTCCTCATGCGACAGTGGTGCGTACGAAAACAGCGCGAAGATTGTTGAAACGCGTTAATGAAGATAACATCTCGTCTTATCTCGGAGTTTGTAGTCATGCGAACGCTTTCGAATTGGACCAGATTTTGCTAACGAAAAGCATTAATTTTGAATCGATATAAGAAGATTCCGAATTAACCATGGAGGAGGGTGGGCGCTGTTGTTTTTCTCGTATCGTCGTGTTAAAATCTAGCAACTTCAAGTCATCCAGATATCATCAAATATGCAGCTTTTTTGGCACGGAATGTCATCGATTCGTATAGAGGCGAAGTTCGCGGAAAAGGAGTCAACGCTTCTTACGGATCCGTACTCAAATGAGACGGGTTTGCGGTTTCCGCGAACGCTCGCTCCGGACCTCTTGGTGCTTTCGCATCAGGATCGTTCGAGGTTTGCGGTGGATGCGGTGGAGAATAAACCGTTCATAATTTCGGATCCCGGAGAATACGAAGTGAAGGGTTTGTTTGTTCACGGCATCCAAGATCCGACGGCGGAATCTGAAAAAAATCGGCAGCTGATATTTCGTTTCGACATAGAAGGAATATCAATGGCTTATCTTGGACAACTTAATAGAGCTCTGACAGCGTTCGAAGTCGAGGGACTAGGCGACGTTGATATTCTTATTCTACCCGTGGGAGGCGGCGAAACGCTTGATCCGAAAAAAGCTTCAGACGTCATTTCTGCCGTTGAGCCACGACTTATAGTCCCTATTTCATACGATCTCCCAGGACTCAAAACTAAACTCGCTACCGTCGATCAGTTTTGCAAACAGCTCGGCGGAGCTCCTCGCGAGGATATGCAGAAACTTAAGATCGCGAAAAAGGATTTGCCAACGGAAGATATGAAAATCGTAGTTCTTGAACGTGCGTAGGATAAAGAAATCACACTATGAAAAAAACTTATTTCGCTGCGGAACTCGCTACGCTCAAACAGTCCTCGCTTCAACAAGTTTTTTTCATAGTGTGATTCCATATGGCAATCCATAACAAGTCCAATGATAAAAAAAACACTCGCGGACGCGCTAGGTCTTCGGCGTCGTCCGCTCCGAGCAGGGTGATGCCTACATCTCGTCTAATATCAGCGGATGAGAAGCGTCAACTGATTCTTGCCCACACGGCCGCGAGACAGCCCATGGATCAACAGGCGCGAATAAGCATGTGGATCGGACTTACGGTGAGTATCGTGTTTATAGTCGTGGCTTGGATGTACACGATGGGCGGAACGATTCGTAAATCGTTCGCAGGGGCCCCAGATCCAACCGTACAAACTTTTATCGAAGGCGGAAAGCGACTCGGAGAACAGTTCAACGAAGTCAAAAGCGAGATCGGAGACATAAGTGGTGGTATTAAAGAAGTTGCGGAAAAATTGAACGCCATGGATGAGCGTGATGATATCGTGAATCGCATCGCTAACGAGATTCAATCAACTTCAACCGAATCAGAACGAAAAGATTTGTTTCAACCAGACACGCAATAATAACTATGCCAAAACAGCAGCCGCTCCCGGTTATTCCTGATCCGTCAGCGATCGGAAAAGTCGAACCAAGACCAATCGTAGATGAAATGCGCGTCGCGTATTTGGACTATGCGATGTCCGTCATTATTTCGCGCGCTTTGCCGGATGTTCGCGACGGACTAAAGCCCGTGCATAGGCGTATTTTGTATTCCATGTGGCAGTCGGGTTTGCGTTCCACCGCCAAGTTCAAGAAATGCGCCACAGTGGTCGGAGACGTGCTTGGCAAATACCACCCGCATGGTGACAGCGCCGTGTACGACTCGCTCGTGCGCATGGCGCAGGATTTTTCATTTAGATATCCTTTGGTGAGAGGGCAGGGAAACTTCGGTTCGCTTGATGGAGATTCCGCGGCCGCATATCGCTACACTGAAGCGAAGCTAGCCGCGATCGCAGAAGAGATGCTGTTCGATATCGAGAAAGACACCGTCAACTTTGCGCCAAACTACGATGGGTCGCATAAGGAACCGACAGTACTTCCGGCAAAGCTTCCAAACCTGCTCTTGAACGGTACGCTTGGAATCGCGGTTGGTATGGCGACGAATATCCCGCCGCATAATTTGAGCGAACTTTGCGACGGAATCGCAGCTCTCGTAGAAAATCCGGATATCAGCATGGAAGAATTGTTTCAGCACGTTAAGGGGCCTGATTTTCCAACAGGAGGAGTCATTTATAACACGCGTGATATTTACCAGGCGTATTCCACCGGAAGAGGCGGCATAGTTATGCGCGCAAAGACGGAGATAACGGAAGATCGCGCAGGCGCATTCCGCATTTTGGTAACGGAGATACCGTATTTGGTGAATAAGGCGACGTTGATAGAGAATATCGCAACGCTTGTTACCGAAAAGAAGATCGACGGTATCAGGGATTTGCGTGATGAATCCAACAAGGATGGCGTTCGAATCGTGATTGAGTTGAAAAAGGACGCGTATCCGAAAAAAGTTTTGAACCACTTGTTCAAGATGACGCAACTGCAGGATACTTTTCATGTGAACATGTTGGCGATCGTGGACGGAGTGCAGCCGCGTGTTCTGACGGTTAAGAATATACTTGAAGAGTTCGTGAAGCATCGAAAAGAGGTTATCCGTCGACGTACGGAATACGATCTCGCGAAGGCGAAAGAACGAGCTCATATCCTTGAAGGGTTGCGAATCGCGCTTGCGAAGATCGACGAGGTTATCGCGACCATAAAGAAGTCGAAGGACAAGGATGAGGCCAAGGTGAATTTGATAAAGAAATTTCGCCTGTCCGAAATCCAGTCAACTGCAATTCTCGAGATGCGGTTGCAACAGCTTGCGAACCTTGAACGGCTGAAAATCGAACAGGAATACAACGAGAAAATGGAGCTCATTAAGGAATTGGAGTCCATATTGAAATCCGCGAAAAAAGTTCTAGATATCATCAAGCGCGACACTTTGGAGTTGAAAGAAAAATACGGCGACGACCGTCGCACGCAGATCGTGAAAGGCGCGATCGGCGAGTTTTCGGTCGAGGATTTGATTCCGGAAGAACCGACTGTCGTTATGATTACTGGCGACGGCTATATCAAGCGCGTACCGCCGGACACTTTTCGTCTGCAACGTCGCGGCGGTAAGGGAGTAACAGGAGTCACGACGAAAGAGGAAGATCGCGTCGAGCATTTGTTCTCAACAACGACGCACGCGGATCTCCTATTCTTTACGACGCGAGGTCGCGCATTCTTACTCAAGGCGTACGACGTTCCGCAGGGGAGCCGTACGGCAAAAGGACAGGCGATAGTGAATTTTCTCCAGCTCGCGCCAGGAGAAAGAGTGTCGTCGATTTTGCCGCTTGATAAGTTTCTTTCCAAGAAAAAGACCGATGTTGAGCTCGTGAAATATCTACTCATGGTTACGAGCCAAGGCACGATAAAGAAGACATCGCTTGAGGATTTCAAGAACGTGAGGAGCAACGGACTCATCGCTATTAAACTGCACGAAGGCGATGATTTGAAATGGGTGAAGCCCACGAGTGGAGAGGATGAGATTTCGCTCGTGACCGGCAACGGCCAATCCATCCGCTTCTCCGAAGAAGACGTTCGCCCGATGGGTCGGCAAGCGGCTGGCGTGCGTGGCATCAAATTGAAGAAAAATGACGTAGTGGTCGGCATGGACGTGATTCCGGCGGCGGAAGCTAAAGCGAAAAAGATTACGCTCGAGTTGTTTACGGTGGCGGAAAACGGTTTAGGAAAACGCACGTCTCTCGCGGAATATAAAGTGCAAAATCGCGGCGGTTCAGGAATCCGTACCATGAGAGTGAATGCCAAAACCGGAGGAGTAGTCGGTGCTCAAGTGTCTCATTCGGACGACGACCGCGATCTCATCCTCATCTCGAAAAAAGGAGTGGTAATCCGCGTCCCATTCAAGAGCGTCCCATCCCTCGGCCGCGATACGCAGGGAGTCCGCGTCATGCGATTCCGAGAAGAAGGAGATTCGCTTTCGAGCGTCACGCTGGTGAGTACGCAGGAAGAGGAAGTGGAGTAAACATACATCGCATGAAATCCAAAAACAGCTCTGCATTTTCTGGTAAGGCAGCCGAACATTATGTAGCGGCTGAACTGGTTCGACATGGATGGAGGGTCGTGTTTTTAGGAGGTGCATAATGCCCTCTTGTATTTTGATAAATAACAAGCTATTATTTCCAAGTGAGCTTCATGCTTACCGGATTTTGATCGAACCCCGCCGAAAAGTGGGGTTTTGATATGTTAGCGCTTCTTGTGCCTATCGAGATTTAAACGGTATTCAAAATCATCTGCGAATAGAATTGTTGAAATAATTCCCTCGTTTTTCGAATCAAAAATTTCACGACCGATGTGGTTTCGCGCGCCTATCACGATAGCATTCTTTTTATGTTTTACATGCAGGTACTTCATGGCGCGCATAAGGTCGCCGTCTCCTGAAAAAAGAACAATCGTGTCATATTTCTCATGTTCCTGGATCATGTCGATTGCCATTTCAACATCCAAGTCGCATTTTTTCTCGAATCCATAGGCGTTGTCCGGATTGTGGATATACTTCACTCGTTTCGAGACAACTTCAAATCCATTCCAATTCGCCGTTTGGGTGATGTGTCTAGACCATTCGGTCAACATGACTGCTTTTTCATCTTTTCCATAATCGGATCCGTAGTAAAAACGTCTTAGGAATCGACTGCCGGTCGAGAAACGTTTTACTAGTGTCGCAAGTTGAGGAATGCCGACTTGTCATCCAAGGCCAAATTTCCATTTTTCTACGTTGCCGAAATCGACAATAACAATCGTTCGGTTACGTTTTGACTCATATCCTTGAAGGAACTCATGTATCTCCTCCTTTTTCATTGTTGTTTTACGAAATCACTTTATCGATCAGCCCGTATTCAAGCGCCTGTTTCGGCATCATGAAGTTATCGCGTTCGGTGTCGGATTCGATTTTTTTGAGGGATTGGCCGGTGTGTTTTTGGATGATTTTGTTTAGTTGTTCTCGCATTTGCAAAATGCGTTCGGCGTGGATTTTTATATCCGTGGCTTGTCCTTCCATTCCGCCTAGCGGTTGGTGGATCATGATTTCGGAGTTGGGGAGTGAGAGCCGTTTTCCTTTTGCGCCGCCGGCGAGAATTATTGCGCCCATGGACGCCGCCATGCCCATGCAAATAGTGGAGACCTCGCAGCTCACGTGTTGCATTGTGTCGTAGATGGCGAGACCGGCCGTGACCGAGCCGCCAGGGGAATTCACATAAAGTTTGATGTCTTTGGTTTTATCTTGGCTTTCCAAAAATAGAAGTTGCGCAACGATGATATTGGCGACTTCATCGTTGATCTGCGTTCCGAGCATGATGATGCGGTCTTTCAAAAGGCGCGAGTAAATGTCGTACGCGCGTTCGCCGTTTTGGGTTTTTTCTATGACCGTTGGGACGAGCCACGAACTTGGGGTAATAGATCGAACTTCGTAAGGATTATTCATAGGTGATCGAATCATAGCGTATCTAATATTAGCAGTCAAAAGTCGTGAGTGCCAATCGTGTCGTGTCATTCCTGTGGAGACAGGAATCCAGACCGTGGATAACAGTTTCCATATATTTCGAGGTGATGGTTCCCAGCCTACGCTGGGATGACATCTTTATTTGTGATAATTCTCGGTCCGTTTTCCGTTACCTCGATCTTTCCTTTTACGGAAAATCCTGCGGCCTTTTTATGTCCGCCGCCGCCATACTGGGCTGCGAGTTTTGAAATATCTCGGCCAATGCTGCGAATGGATCCTCGCACCTGTCCGTCTTTTGTTTCTCGAAGAACTAGAATGGTGTCGCTGTCTGCGCACACGAAATTCAAGAAGTTGGACAAACCTTCTACCGTTTCTTCGCTACCCGGGGCCTTCAAATCGTCAGCGAGAAAATACGTAGTCGCAAGATCGCGACTCTTGTCGTAATGCAGACGCGAAAGAGCGAGCCCCCAAAGTTTGAGCGAGTCGACCGACTTATTCTGAATCAGAGATTTTATTATGTCCGTATGGCGAGCGCCGGCACGAAACAGTTGCGCGGCCATATTCATTCCGGAGATCGTGGTCGCGCCGTTTGTGAAGCTACTGGTGTCGTATGTGATTCCCGTTAGCAGGGAAGTGGCCATGCAAGCGTCGATTCGCACGCCGTTTTCTTCAAAAAATCTGTGCATGATTTCACAAGTTGAGGAGGCGTCCGTAAATACGGCGTTCGTATCTCCGTATAATGGATTTGTTGCGTGATGATCGAAGACCACGACGTGCGCCGGTTTGTGGAGGCGCGGAAGATGTTCCGTGATCCCGCTTCGTTTCGGATCGCTTGCGTCAAAAGTTAGGACCAGATCGTAATGATTGTCGAAAACACCGGTGTCGCCCGTAATGCGGTGCGCGTGGTCGAGAAACGCGAGCGAGCGAGGAAGCGGTTCTATGGAAAATGCCTCAACGTGTTTTTGTTCGCCAAGGAGCCAACCGAGCATAGCCGTAGTCGCGCCTATGGAATCTCCGTCCGGCGCCCCGTCCGAAATAAGCAAAATACGCTCCGCATCATTAATGAGGCGAAACGCGGAAGCTAGAACTGTGGACGACTCGTATTTCATGGGAACGGGTCATGCTACACCGACTTAGCCCTCGCGTCAATGGTTACAGCTCTCCCTTTTTCTTCAATTCGTTCAGCGCTCTTTCAACGTCTTCTGCCACGGCCTCGGTTCTATCCAGTTCCCAAAAGATGTTTGGTATTCTGCGGAGCCGCAATTTATTCGCCAATCCGTCTTTGATCTCGTGATTGTATTCTTGGAGCCGTTCCATTACGGCTTCTTCCATAGATGTAGGAAGCACGGAAATTACAGCTTTGGATTTCGTGGTGTCGCGCGTCACTTTCGCATCAAGAACTGTAACGAAAGCGCCTGGCGGAAATTCCACGTACTCTGCAAGCACGGCCGCGAGCGCATCTCTGAAGTGCTGCATCCCGCCGCCTTCTTCCAATCGTTTCGTGTGTGGTGTGTGTGGCATAGATAATGAAAATGCTAGCACATAAGTTTCATTATCCAAAAGGTGGGGGTCTACCAAATCTTTTGCTGTTCGGATACCCTATGGAGCGCATATGTACCTCAGGCGAATGGAACTTCAGGGGTTTAAGACCTTTGCGGCAAAAACGGTTTTGGAATTTTTAACGGAGTCCGGAGGCCGGCGTGGACTCACGGCTGTCGTTGGCCCAAACGGCTCCGGAAAATCTAACGTGGCTGACGCCATACGGTGGGTGATGGGTGAACAGAGTTTGAAATTGCTTCGCGGTAAGAAATCCGAAGACGTGATTTTTTCCGGATCTGATAAAAAGGCGCGCGCCGGGTTTGCGGAGGCGAGCATGACGCTCGTGAACGACGATCATCCGGATATTGATCTTCCGGAAATCGTAGTGACGCGCCGAGTTTTTCGCGACGGACAATCAGAATACCAAATCAACAAGCAGAGCGTTCGTTTAACCGACGTCGTACTTCTCCTTGCGCAAGCCGGAATGGGGCAGAGAACGTACAGCGTCATCGGACAGGGGATGGTGGACGCGATTCTTTCAGCGACTCCAACGGAACGGAAGGAATTTTTCGACGAGGCGGCCGGTCTCAAGCCGTTTCAGCTCAAACGGCAGTCGTCGATGAACAAGCTTGAAGCCACGAAAGATAATTTGAAACAGGCCGAGCTTTTGCTTCGAGAAATCGGGCCTCGGCTTACGAGTTTGGAGCGGCAAGCAAAGCGGCTTCAGGAACGCGACTCGTTGACGGAGGAACTTCGTGAGCTGGAGAAGTCTTATTATGGAAGATCGTGGAATGAATTGCGCGAAAAACTCCGTGCGGCTTCGGCGAGAGTCCAAGCGGCGGAGCAGGATCGTGATCAGCGCGCGGAACATGCGACGCGAGTGGAAGCGGAACTTGCGACTCTCGAAAAAGCCACGCCTCCGTCCGAAGGATTTCGAGAAATCAGGAAAGAGTTGGATCGTTACGCCGCGGAACGCGCCGAATTGCGTGAGCGCAAGCTGCGGTTTCAGGCGGAACGCGACGTGGCTCAAGCCAGGGCCGAAACTTCGTGGTCTCCACTTTCACTTTCAAAGATAATCAGCTCCGTCGAAGATATTTTGAAAACTTTGGGCCGCCTAGGAAAGTTGATTAAGGAAAAATCACTTGATGCTAAAAGTATAGAAGCGTTGGTGAAAGAGGCGACTGAAAGCCATGAAGACTTATTGTCGAAATTGCAAAGACCGGCACCGGAACCCGTCGCTCCAAAGAAGGATGTGGGCAAGGAGGAAGAGTTTGCGAAGTTGGCAGGAGAGATCGCGCAATGCGAAGAACGAATCGCGGGTGCGGAAAAGCGTTTGGAAGAGTGGAACTCCGGAGAAGAGAAAAAGCGGTCTCACATTTTCGCGTTGCAACACAATCTTACATCCCTTCGTAATGACGCCACAGCGGCAAGCAGCCGAGTCAGTGAGGCGTCCGTGGAATTGGCGCGATTGGAGACGAGACGCGACGCGTTTTTTCAAGAGCTACGAGCATACGCCCCCAAGCTCGAAACCGATTTGGAAGCGATTGCCGATGCCGTAGGGGCGGGCTTGTCCCGCCCAGATGCGAAAGCATCGTCCGTTCAAGACGACCTCGAAACCGCAGGTCGCCGTCTCACCAAACTGCGTTCGCAGATCGAATGGATTGGCGGAATCGACCCCGAGGTTTTGACCGAGTATCAAGAAACGAAAAAGCGATTTGAAGATTTGGCTACGCAGGTTAAGGATTTGCAGGATGCCATGGTGTCGCTCGAAACCATCTTGAAAGAACTTGATACGACTATTCGCGAACGGTCCGAAACTTCATTCCACCTTTTGGATCGCGAGTTCGGTCTGGCTTTCAAGAAATTATTCGGCGGCGGCGAAGCGTCACTCATCGAAATTCCTCCTGAACCGGAAACGGATGAAGAGGGGAATATCATCGCGCCGATCGATCCTGACGCGCCAGCCGCCGGAGTCGAGATTCACGCCACGCCTCCGGGCAAGCGCATGAAATCCGTGTCGCTTCTTTCAGGCGGAGAGCGCGCGCTCACTTCCATCGCGCTTATTTGCGCGATCATGGCCACGAATCCGTCACCTTTCGTCGTGTTGGACGAGGTGGACGCCGCGCTTGACGAAGCGAACTCGCAAAAATTCGCGGACATCGTCCACACTCTCGCAGAACGAACGCAGTTTATCGTAATCACGCACAATCGCGCTACCATGCAGCAGGCCCACGTTTTGTATGGAGTTACTATGGGCGATGACGGAGTATCGCAATTGCTTTCAGTAAAAATCGATGACGTCGTCGGTAAGGCAGTAAGAGGTTAGTTTTATGGAATGCCCATCTTGTGGCTCATCGCCGCTCGAAAGAGTGCTGGATTTGATCGACTCGCAAACGTCATTTTGGCGCTGTTTGACTTGCGGTGCGTATCCCGTATTTCCAGTCCCGCCAAATCCGACAGATCTATACACCGAGAAATATTTTGAGGGCGCGATTTGTCCGGAGTCGCCGCGATATTCAGGATATTTGTCTTATGATCGTGATCGGGAAGTGATGCGATGTGATTTTATAGAATCGTTCAAGCCGTTCGTCCACGGCGTCATGCGTATTCTTGATATCGGCTGCGCAACAGGAACCGCGCTTGAGGCGTTTCGTGATCTTGGCGTTCCAGAAGAGCATCTTTCCGGGATTGACGTGAGCGAATATGCGATAGAAGAGGCGAAGCGCCGCATCCCACGCGCGCAACTTCGAGCCGAAGACGTCACTAGCTCGGATCTTCGAGGTCAATATGATCTGATAGTGCTGCTTGATGTTCTCGAACATGTTAAAAATCCTACGGCGTTAATAAAAAAGGTGGTTCAAGCGTTGGCGCCAGGTGGAAAAATCATTGTGAGCACTCCGGATCCGGAAAGTTTCGCGCGAAGAATTTTCGGAGCTAGGTGGAGTGAGTTTCATGCCGGAGAACACATCTGTTTTGTTAATGCTTCGTGGTTCTCGTGGATCGCGGAGTCGCAAAATCTTCGAGTTAGAATGCTGCGACATCATGGAAAGCGCGTGACGGTTGAACATGCCTTGTCGCGACTGCGAGCGTACATCCCATTTTTCCCGTTGGCAAGATTTAGGCGTATTCTGAACTTGAATATGCGCGATCGATTGTTCGTGGTTTTGGAAAAACCGGAAGTATGAAACGAATCGTTTTGCCGATTTTATTTTCCGTCGCGGTAGGCGTCGTAATGTCCGCTTCAATTTTATTTTTTCGCGTTTGGATTGGCGATGCTTACAGGGGAGTGGATCCTATTCTGTCTCCAGTTACGCAGGACGGGGCGTGGTATCACGCGACCGTGAAGGAAGCGATGGAAGGCGGCAATCCTTGGCACGCCGCGCTAGCCGAAGGAAAAGACTATGCGTATCCCGTTCCGGACTTGGCGGAAAAAATGCTCGCGATTCCAGGTCGTTTATTCGGAATGGAGGCGCAGAGCGTGCTTTTGTTTTGGCGATTCGTTTTGATTTCATTTCTAGTGTTCGCGATATATTTTGTAACAGATCGCTTGGAAGGTTCGCGAGAATTAGCGCTTGTCGCATCCTCCGCATCTGTTTTTTTCGCGCCATTTTTGTACCCACTTCTTCATCCGATCTCCACTCTGTTTAGCGGATATCCCGGTTTCCCATTCACGATCTATGATCGTCCCGTTCACCCACAATTCGAGGCGCCCTTCGTGTGGCTGTTTCTGTATTTCGCAACGACCGCGATTATGGAGCCAAAGAAAAAACGAAACGCGATTTTGGCTGGACTTATTTTCGGATTGCTGGCGCATACGTATTTTTGGGCGTGGACTTTTTGCGTTTCCGCGTTGGTCGCGCTCGCATTGATCGCTCTAGTGTCGCGTTCGAGAGTCGCTTTTTTGCGTGTCGCGGCCGCGACCGCCATCGGATTTCTCATAGCCGCTCCTAAAATCGCGTCCCTCGTCCGTTTCACGTTTTTCGGAAACGACGCTTCGTACGCGGAGAGAATGGCAACTTATTCCGGCCACGCGTTCGCTTCATGGACGCTAAATTTTCCGGTCGTTCTCGCACTCGCGCTTTTGATTTGGAGGCGCAGATTCGCGTCACCATGGGTTCGGACGTTCGCGGCGACCGGCATCGGAGGATCGTTCATTGCATTGAACCAACAGATCGTGACCGGAATTTCCATTCAGCCGGATCACTACGTACAGCTCATCACCGCATCGTTTTCTTTGTGGATTTTCGCTTGGACATCGTGGACGTTCATTCGTTCGTGGCGGCCGATCGCCGTTCGTATTGCGGTTTTTGCCGCAGTGTTTGTTGGATTTGCAGTCGCGTTGGTATTTCAATATCGAAGTTACATCGCTCATCGCGAATTCACCGCGGATCTTCAACCGTTCTCCGAAGTCGCGACGTGGTTGAACGAGAACGCGGCTCCGCAATCGGTCGTATTCGCCAACCAACAAACTGGATTGCTCGTTCCGATCTACACGAAACAAAATTTGTGGTGGCATTTTTACGCGCTCGCCACTCCTGTGCCGCAAGAACGGATCGAGCACGCCGCATTCACGTGGTTTAGGCTTTTCGGGATAGAGCCAGCAGATATACGGCCGCTCGCGGAACGTCAGGCGATCGATTTTTCGCAGTACTTCACGCTCTCCACTCTCTACGAACAGCGTTTGGATTTCATCAACCGCAATATAGACGGAATTGTTACGCGGTACGAAATATTTCAGCGCGAGAAATCTCTGCCGGAAGCGTTACGCGAATATCGGGTAGACTACGTGTTGGTGGATAAGAATCTGGATACTTGGGATCCACATGAGTTGGGCGTTGGCGAGACACTGATTGAGAATGGTAGGTTTGCGTTGTATAAGGTACGGTAACTGTATTCCGTCATTGCGAGCCACAGCAGTGGCGCGGCAATCTAATATAAGGAGAATTATTACTCTTCCGTCATTGCGTGGAGCGAGCACGCGACGTGGCAATTTCATAGAAGGAGAGTATTACTCCTATTAGATTGCCACGTCGCACAAGCCTCCTCGCAATGACATTTATTGTATTAGAATGTAACGCAATATTATGCTCCCACGCGTCTACTCCGAAATGATCCTTAACGATGATTCCTGGTACTACGCGGGAAAACGCGCGGCGATTCGTGCTATTCTGAAAAAGAACGGCGTTCGTTTCCATAAGGCGGTAGATCTCGGATGCGGCACTGGAGGAAACGCGAACGCACTTATTGCATTTGCGTCGCCTGATGCGGAATATGTGGGAGTAGAGCCGCACGAATTACCTTCCCGTTTTCCGGACGCTCTGCGATCTCGAATAATTCGTGAACGTTTGGAGAACGTAGATCTCGCGGACATCGGCGGCAAATCAGATTTGGTTATGATGATCGACGCTCTTGAGCACGTTGATGAGGATGCGGGGTTGTCGTGCGCGACTAGGCTTATTTCGGACGACGGTTATTTGTTGATTTCAGTTCCGGCGGATATGCGACTGTGGAGTAAAAAAGACGAGGACTGCGGTCATAGGAAGCGGTATTCTCCGAAGGAGTTGTTTGACGCTTTGGAACGCCATGGTTTTTCGGTCTTGAGTTGGAACCGATATTTCGCGTTCGGATATCTTCCGCTTTTGGTATCCAAGCATTTGGTGACGAGCTATTTCGGACCGAGTGGATGGGGTTGGTTGCTTCGTCCGATCGCGTATTTCGAGGGTTGGCTTGGACGATGGATACGTTGGCCGATTGGGACTGGGATTATCTGTCTTGCGGGTGTAAAGAATGGCTCAAAAAACGGGGTTTTTCGGGCTTGACAGGGCTTCTGATCCGCACTATACTTCTGTCAGTACATTGAACGGCCTTTTAGAGGGACCGTTTTTTCGTCTCTAGGATAACAGTGTCAGAGGCTTGACAGGAAGTGTGATTCAGGGTATACATGATCGTTCGATTGACAATTAAGGAATTGTTTGAAGTCGCACGAGGCTTTGAGCAATCCGCGTCCACGACAAGCATGGGACTTTTTCTTAGGGTGTCGCAGGTCTTCGGACTCGCTCTCCCCTATAAAAAAGTTTCTTGGGCACGGATTGCTTGAGGTCTTGTTTTATTTCTGGGATACTACGTACATGAAAGAGTCCGAATCAAAAAAGTTGAACATTCGAGTCCTCGCTATTTGGGCTGGTGTTTGCGTTGGCGTCCTCGCATTGCTCGTCGCTGCCGTTGTTGGAGCCGAGGCCGCGTATTCTCGGATTTATCATAATCGGATTTTTCCGGGCGTCCGCGTGCTCGATGTGCGGCTTGATGGTTTGACGAAAAATGAGGCGAGACAGGCCGTACAAAAAGAGCTCGACACGGAGCTCGGCAAAGGACTTCGTTTTCGGTTTAATGAAAAGGATATTTCCATCAACGCCATCGTGAGTGCTACGGATCCGGATATTTCACGCGTGCTGGTAAATTTCAATCTTGATCCTGCTCTCGACGAAGCGTTCGATGCCGGCCGTGGCGGCTCATGGTTGTCGCGAGTCTTCTCGCAGATGGACTCGCGCGTAGGACCCACGCGTATTCCGGTAGAGATCACGATTGATGAGAAAGCGATCGAAGACGCGGTTCGCGCGTCTTTGAAGGATGACCTTTCGCCAGCAAAAGACGCCACGTTTTCAGCTGTCGTTGCAACCGGTTCGGCGCCGTTCGTGCATATTGAAAATGAGCGGAGTGGCATGAATATAAACATGGCGCGGGCGTTTCGCATACTTAACGAACAAGCCGCGCGTCTTTCATTCGAACCGATATCGATAGAGGTTACTAAGGAAGAACCGAAAGTATTTGCAAAAGATATTCAGCCGCTCGTACCGGATGTCATGGAATTTCTCAATCGTCCGAATCTGACTTTTACGAATGACTCCGCATTGTATCGCGTTACGACCGGAACCGTTGCCTCGTGGCTCACGATCGCGACAACGGAAGGGGAGAGGAAGATAGTGATAGACGAGCAAAGGTTCGGAGAGACGCTGCGAGGCCTCGCGCCGAGCTTGGAACAGACCGTAATAAATGGGAGTCTTGTAGTTCAAGATGGCAAAATAATTTCGTTTGTACCTGGAACGCAAGGGTCGGCGATCAATGTGAAAGAGACGCTTGAGGCAGTGTTGAAGGATTGGCCCGCGAAGTCGACTTTTCCGATTGAAGTAATGATTACGTCCGGTTCGATTCTTGGCGAAGATCCGGAGCGACTTGGAATTAAAGAGATAATCGGAGTCGGTACTTCGAATTTTTCGGGATCGCCGACGAACCGTCGAAAAAATATTCGTAAGGGCGCTGAAAAAGTGAACGGGTCGTTGATTGCTCCGGGTGAGGAATTTTCATTGCTAAAAACTCTCGGAGTCATCGACGGTGAGAACGGATGGCTTCCGGAATTGGTGATCAAAGGCAATGAGACCAAGCCGGAATTCGGAGGCGGGCTTTGTCAGATCGGTACCACGACTTTTCGCGCCGCGCTAAACTCCGGTTTGGATATAACGATGCGCCAGAATCACTCGTACCGCGTTAGGTACTACGAACCCGCCGGTACGGACGCGACGATTTATGATCCGATGCCGGATTTTCGTTTTATCAACGACACGGGCCATCACATTTTGATAAATACTTACATCAAAGGCGATAATTTGATATTTGAAGTGTGGGGGACGAAGGACGGTCGTACCGTAGATCCGATAAAATCGCGCGTTTACAACATTGTCGCCGCGCCTCCCATGAAGCTTATTGAAACGCTGGAATTGCCGCCGGGGAAGAAGAAGTGCACCGAGACGGCGCATGCCGGTGCCGATGCGGAATTTACGTATCATATTGTTAATGCGGACGGTACGATCCACGATGAAGTTTTTAAGAGCCACTACCGTCCATGGCAGGCGGTTTGTCTCATAGGAGTGGAAACTTTGAGCAATACGCAGGCGTCTTCGACGACGGAGGTGACGCCGTTGGCGCCGTAGGGGCGCATGGCGTGCGCTTGTGCGCCTCCACTTTTTGTCATCCCCCCGAAAGCATTCGGGGGGATCCAGACAGTGAACAATATTCCTTTAATCTGGATTCCCGCCTCCGCGGGAATGACACATGATGTTTTGCGACGGGCTAGTTCATGCTATTCTTCCTTCGTTATGTCCACTCAAAATCTACAGTCTGATTGGTTCCAGCCTTCTAAGGAAGGTCAGCTTTCGCTCGATGTGTTTCGCGACGGCGACGAGTTAGTGATCCGTTCGCTTGTCGCAGGTGTCGCTCCGGAGGATTTGGACGTTTCGATCCACGGCGACTTGCTTACGATTCGTGGGACGCGAGCAGAACCAAAGGAGTTGTCTGACGAAGATTCATACTACCGAGAATGTTATTGGGGCGCGTTCAGCCGTTCGGTCGTTTTGCCGTATGAGACGGCGACCGATCATGTGAACGCGGTGTTGAAAAATGGGATTCTTGAGATACGGCTACCGATTCGTGAGCATGGGAAAAAGGTGAATGTAAAATGGGAGGAGTGAATAGTGCCGAGTACCCAGTGTCTGTCATTGCGAGGAGGCTTGTGCGACGTGGCAATCTCATCCTCCCGTCATTGCGAGGAGTAGCAACGACGTGGCAATCTAATAAGAGTGAAATTTCCTCTGACTAGATTGCCGCGCCCCTGCTGGGGCTCGCAATGACGGAGGGGGATAGATTGCCACGCCTTTTAGTATATTGGCTACGCAATGACAGAACAGAGTTTGGTTCACGATAGAATATAGTGTGGCGGAATTTTTGTTCCCCATGTGTTATACTTTCCACAGTCCAAATTATGGACAAATTGCCCGTGATTAAAATCGTGGCCGAGCGTTGGAATACTCTTGCGAAGGAACAAAAAATCTCCGCAGTCCTTCTTGGCGTTTGCGGAATTATTGTTCTTGTTTTTTCAGTGCAGCGAATTAGCGCGAGTATTCGAGATCCGTTCACGGTTTCAAAAGATAAATTCACACAGGCGCGTGCGACGGTCGAAGCTATCAATCCGGAACAGCGTGAACTGGAAGCGTCCAAACGGCGTGACACGGACGGCGACGGCATTTCTGATTTCGATGAAGAAAAATTGATCGGCACTTCTCCTTATCTCCGCGACACGGATGGAGATGGAATTCCGGACAATGCGGAATTGGCTCTCGGAAAAAATCCCACGTGCGCAGAAGGGACTGCGTGCGCCAGTCCGGCGTTAGACCTTTCTCTTATCGCGACATCCAGTCCGTTTTTGTCGCCTCAAGCCACGCAACAAGACGGAAGCGGATTTTTCGCGGCGTTCCAGCAGGGGATGAATGACAAGAAGCGAATCGTGCGCGAGCAAACCGGCAGCACGTCAACAGCGCTGGAGGATACTCTGATTCGCGATCCGGCAGTTATTCGGAAGGCGTTGCTGGAAAGCGGGAAAGTGGATAAGGCGACGCTGGATAAAATTACAGATGAACAGTTGTTGAAGGTCTACGATCAGGCGGCTCTGGAAGCGCAGCAGAAGCAGATGCAAGAGACAACGGGGTTGAAAGAAATTCCATCCGATTTCTCACCGGAATAATTTTTTATGAAGCGCCGACCACCGTTTGGTTTCATACTGGCAAAGCGCATGCTTACGGCAGGTATCGCGGTCGTATTGGCATTGCAATTTTCGTTTCCTTTGGCGGCGCGCGCGGAGAATAGTCCGGATATGTCGAAAATCGTAATTCCACCTCTTGTACCGAGCACTCCTGTATTCATCGTCGGAAATGTTTATGAGGAAGTCAAGAAACAGCTGAATTCATTCGGAGATCAGCTTATAACCGGTGGCGTCTTCGCGTTGTTTAACGCATTTCAGGTATTTTCGCAGCGCATAGCATATGACGCGGCGCAACGTATTTTAACAGGAGATGCCGGACAGGCGCCGCTTTTTTGGGAAGAGGGATTCGGAGATTATTTGGAGAGCGTGACGTTAGACGCGGGGAATCAATTCATAAGCAGCATAAACTCCGAAGTGTTTAACCCGCTCGGTTACGACCTTTGTACTCCAATCGATCCGCTTAAGTTGCAGTTGTCGTTCGGAGTTAAACCCATCGACCAGCTCAAGGCGACTTGTGATTTCGCGAAGATCGGTTCGGCATGGGAGCAGACTAAGGATGCGATCACGGATACGAAGGACGTGTTCGATAATATCGCGCCAATGTACGACCCGGCCTCGAGTGAGTTGAACGTTGGAATTGGTTTTCATCAGAAATATCTTGACGCGCAGGCAAGGAACGAAACAGCGGCGGAATTAGACAGGAAGGAGACGCAAGGGTTGAAACAGATTCAGGATGCCATAAGTGGCAACATCAAGACTCCGACGCAGGTTGCCAAAGATACGATTGCCGCCACGAACGCGGTATCGATGAAGTTAGCTAATTATGAGTTGAACGCTATGCAGATGGCAACGATCGCGTTCAAGGTAGGATTTACACAGCTAGGCATCATGACCGCATCCACGTTTTTGAATACGTTGGCAGTAGGTTTGTTGGATAAATTATTTAAGGGCATGACCGGATCGAGCGTAGACGTTAAGAGCGTGGATCTCGTTAATTCCGAATCCGTATCAAATAGCAACGTGGCACGCGCGCGAATCGTATTTTCCGATCTTTTAACGCCTAATTTATATTCGAGCGCCCAACAGGATTTCGTAAACGAGTTCGTTTCTTGTCCAACGCCGCGCGGCATTTGGCATTGCGCAATGGACGATGCGTTCGCCACGGCGCTTCGTTCCGTTGGCGAGGACGGCGCGTATACGGTGGGGCGAGCTTCGCATGTTGTATTGAACGGCGCGCCGCCCTCGAATCCGGAATTTTTGCATCAGGATTGGGAGCTTATTCCGGAATCCGAAGCCAAGGACAACACGGATCCGTCGTGTTACCAACGCGCGTACTGCGCATCCAACCTCACGAAATTGCGATACGCCCGCATCCTTCCAGTTGGTTGGGAAATTGCGGCCAATTCTCCGTATAACACTAAAAAGAACGGGAAGTACGTAACGCTTGGCGAAGCTATCAGAGGATTTACAGTGTGTAATGAGAAAGACGAAGCCGACTCGTCGCATCCTTGGTGTAATCTCGTTGATCCGAATTGGGTTCTGACCGCGCCGCCGTTCCAGTGCAAGGTTAAGGGCTTTGCGGACACGGTATTTCCGGGAACGCAGATCCGTCTTCAAGATTGCGCGGACGCGGTTTCTTGTCTCAAGCGCGACGATAAAGGAAAGTGTACCGGCGGATACGGATATTGCCTTGCGGAAAAACCGACTTGGAGATTTACGGCAGACGCGTGTCTCGAGCGTTTTGCGAGCTGTCGTACGTACACGACGCGTTCCAGCGAAATGGTTTCGTATCTTCGCAACACCATCGATTACGGTTCCTGTTCGAAAGAAAACGTCGGTTGTCAGTGGTACGCCAATCAGCGCGATCCGAGCGACAAGAATGGTAACGTGTGGCTTGGCGAATACGCGGCGACTTCCGGTCCTCGTGTTTACTTCGACGCTACGGCAAAGACTTGTTCCGCGGGAAGCGACGGCTGTACCAAACTTTACCAAGTTCAATTGAACACGCCGTCTCTAAACCTAGTTCCGAATAGCTCTTTTGAGAAAACGGACGCGAACGAAGGCGTGGTGAGCAAACTTTTTGACTGGGATTTTCTATTGAAGAAGATTAAACCGAAATACGCGTTTCCTGATCCGGATGAGGGTATCAATGCGGTTCAGGGGAGTAATAGTTATGAGCCGTTTAGCTCAGATGAATTGTTCGGTCCTTTGATTGCGATCGCTCCGGTTCGCAATTACACGCTTGGCGCGTACGTTCGCAATGTCGATAAAACCAAAGATGGGAATATCGCGTTGGTACTTTCGCTTTCGCAGGACAAGTATTTATTCACGCCGGTTGTCGCTGGGAAGTTTTTCCGAAGCGAGGGTTGTACGTCGCCGGCAAAAGCAACCGCTCCCGGGTTTGATCAGAAGATCGCGTCCGGCGACAAGAGCATAGACTGGCAGCGCATCGAATGTTCGTTCGTGTCTAACGTCGGGACGGCATCGGGACGCATTGGAATTCTCGGCACGAACGTCTTGGTCGATTCCATTCAACTCGAAGAAACCGAAAAAGCCACGGCGTACGTTGACGGCGTTGCATCCGGACTGAAAGAAAAGCATCTCAAGGTCTCGCCGGAAGAATTTTCTTGCAAGGGCGCGAAGACCGATCCTGCCATCTGTTCCAATTACGCTCGCGTTTGTCAGCAGAGCGATCAAGGATGCCAGGGATATCGCGACGTAAACAATCCGACCGCGCCCGAGATTCCGGCGTCGCTATCCGCCGTGGATTTTTGTCCTGCGGTTTGCGTGGGATACGCGGAATATCGCAAACAGCCAGCGCCGTTCGACCTTGGAAAAAGCACTAACGAGTTTTTGAACGATCCGCAAGACGTCACGGTCGCGCACTTCGTTCCCGCATATGCGCGTCAGTGCTCGCTCAAGGACGTCGGCTGTGAGGAGTTCACGAATGTGGAAACAGCGGCTGCCGGCGGAGAAGGAAAAGCGTATTTCAATTACGTTCGCGCTTGTGAAAAGCCGAACGATAATACGGAGACGTATTTCACATGGGAAGGCTCGGACACTACCGGATATCAGCTTCGCACATGGAGCTTGATTCATGACGCCGCGGCACCGGCTCCGTTCCCGCCGAAGATCGTGCAAAAGGCAGGACAGGACGGGATCTTGAAGAATCCGAAGAGTTGCAACGCGGCGTATTGGCAGACCGGCGCGGATACGGATTGTCGCCAGCTTTTCAATGCGAACGGAGACGCGTTTTACGCATACTTCTCGCAGACCGTCGTCTCTACTCCGGAATGTACGGATTACCGAATGAACAAATCCAGCGTGGCGGATTGCGGCAAGACCGGCGGTTCTTATGATCCGCAATCGGGCGAATGTATCTATCGCATACAGGCCTCGGCAAGCAGGACGTGTTCCGCCGTCGCCGCTGGATGTCGCGCTTATATCGGTACAACGGGACGTAACACGACAGAAGTTTTCTCGGAGGATTTCAGAACCACGAGCACCGCGAAATTTACGAAAGGGGATTTATCGAATGAATCAATTCTCGTCGGCGACAAGTCACTCAAGATCACCGATACCGGAATATTGAGCACGGAAACGATCTTCCCATCTTTCCCGAATCAACTGTATAGCGTAACTTTCTGGGCGAAGACAACTTCTTCGTCGCAGGATACGTCGGCAATCGTCGTGGATGGAAATGTCATCGGTAATTTTCAAGCGCAGGTTGATTGGAGGAGGTATGAGTTTGGTCCGTTCTCAACGGCATCGACCGCTCCGACGTCTTCAATAAAATTTGCGGAATTGCCCAATGCGACATTCTTGGATTCCATCCGCATCGAACGTTTGAACGACGTGTCGTATATAGTGAAAGATTCTTGGGCGGTTCCTGCTGAGTGCGATCGCACTCCGGAGGGCTTGCCGCAGCCGCAGGCCATGCTTGGTTGTCGTGCGTACTCGGATCGCGATCAAAACAACGTAACGGTTCGTCGTTTCGGGCATCTTTGTCGCGAGGAAGCGATTTCGTGTAAAGCGTTCGTGGACACTCGCAATTCGGAAAATCCGTACGAACAGACATTCGAGTTGCCGGGCACTGACTTGAACGCTAAAACCACAACGTCCAGCAAACAATGGGAAGATCAATATCTCGGCACTGCCACGACCAAACGTCCCGCTGACAGGTTTGTATATCTGATCGACGATTTGCAGGCGCAATGCAGCGCGTCCGAAGATTCATGCCGCGCTTTCGGCAAGCCGAAATACAAACAGGATTATTTGAGTCTGGAATCTGCATCAACCTCCAAGTTCGAGACGGTTTATTTCATCGATGACATCACCAAGTACGTCGCGAACGATGGCGAGCCCGACATGCTTTGCCGCAAAGACGAGCTGTATTGCGACGAGTTCAAGAGCGGAAAAATTACAGCGTACTTCCGAAATCCGGCGGATCACGCGTGCGAATGGAAGGATAAGGTTTTGCTGAAGAAAAACGAAGACAAGGGGATTCCGGCGGACGGGGAGTATACGGGTTGGTTTAGAAAGGGGACGGACGCGCCTTGCTATCCGTCGGTTCTTTCGACTGGTAACACATATCTCATCCAAAACTCCGGAGATCCGGGATATACGGGATGGGGCGGGCTCTGTCCTATCGAACAGTCCGAGTGCACGGAGTTCCGTGATCCGAACGATCACAGCGACCCGACGCATCCATCCGGAAAACCGTATTTCTTCATCCACAATCAGCGTTTGGACGTGAAATCCTGCAACGGGAAAGTGGATCTTCTTTCCGGCTGTATCCTTTTCCGCGACATGGGCGACGTGCGTCTCCGTTACAGCGTTCCCGCGACTTACGCCAAGTCGCACGCGGAGGGGGATATTCCGGAAACCCCGATCGACTGCGTAACGGATCCGGATAATGATTTTTGTCGCAAGTGCACGGATTTGAAATATGTTTTTAACAGTTACGATGAAAATTCATTCGCTTTTGTGACATGCGCGAACACGGATTTTCCAGACGATATAGTACCGGTTTGGTTTGATGAAAAATCCGCTGATTTAAAAGTCGGCAAGCCCGCTCTTTGCGAGTTTGCGCTCACACTTCCTTGTGACGAGAAGAATCAGAATTCAGTCCAATGCTGGCTGCAGAATCAGTATCCGGATTTCGCGGCAGCAAAGAAAAAGTTTGATGAAAAAGTTTGCGGCAATGACGACAGCTGTTCGGTTTCCGTGGGTAACGTCTCGACTGCTGGAAAATGCACAAAGGCGGCGGTGGAAAATGACGCGAACGTGATTATGAAGGTGAAGTTGGATCGCGACTGCGCCCAGTGGCTAGGGTGCGCGACAGCGGAAACGGTTTTTGATCCGGTTCAGCAAAAATATACGGACGTGTGTATGGAAACCGCCATGTGCGACGTTTCAAAGGGCTCGAATGCGGGGACGTTCTGCGCGAATTACGTAGATCGAACGAAAGATCCGATACTACGCCCCGGCGCATTTTTCAGCAGCGAGATTTATACAAAACGAAAGTCCGGTTTCGGTACGCTTGATTATTCCGGTTACGCGATTCCGGATCAGTTCCAAGCCGCGGATATTCAAAATCGGAAAGTCGGTAAGGAATTGTTCGCCAATACTCCGTCTCTTGCGAATAAGTTTGCGCAGGACTATCGCCTTGCCGCTGCTGTGTCGGAAAAGACTGGCATGGTTATTTTTCCGAAAGATGAAAACGTTCCGGCAGATCCGCTGTATCCGAATTTGCTCATTTGCAAGCATAGGCAGACGGGAAGGACAGGATACTTCAATCGCGGCGGAACCAAAGGAATGCGCGTGTGTTATTTCCCGATTGACGCGCTTTCTACGCGATCGGCGGACGCGATAATTGATCCGTCTAAGAATGAAGCCGATCCGCGAAACATCCAGCAGCTTTCCGACACTCTAAAGCAGTCGGTTGATCCGAAGATCGATCTCACTCTCCTGCGATCATTCCCTCCGGCGGAGTGCAAGGCGTATCCTGAAACCGATTCACCGTTCCCGAATTATTACGTGAAGGAGTGGGACTATACGAAGGATCCGTTCAAGAAAAGTAAAACCGCCGACGGATACGAAGCGGCTAATTATTGCGAGTGGGGAGAGGATTGCGCGTGTAGCTATCGCAAGGTGAAATACGGAGGACAAGCGACGAAATTCGTTTCGCCGTTCGGGCAAGCGCCGCCATCAGGAATTTGTTCTGGAGGCGACAAGGATGGAGAGAAATGTGTTCCTGGCGTAATCGCAACGACGAACGCCGCAGGCGAACAGCAGGTGCAGGCGGCAGTAGAGGATCCGGGTTGTCCGCGCGGACGCTGTGTTGAAATCAGCGACGTGATTTTGGTGCGCGGCCAATTCGGTCAGTGTTTGCAGCGGGATTACGCACGTTCGGTGGCCGGTGAAGCCGGTCGGCATCCGTGCCTCATTTGGAATCCCAATCCGATTTTGGCAAGTTATTACGATACCGCGCACTTCGTTCCGACGGCAGGATATATGCCGCCGGTGAACGCCGGAGAATATTATTGTTTGTCGCCGGCAAATCCGCCGTTCGAGAATAATTGGACAATGCAGAGCCAGGTTTATTGGGATGACAGCAAAGTAAAGGGAGACGTTTCGACCGGCGACGGCAAGGGAGATGGCGCGAACCAATTTTTCTTTTTACCCGGAAGTTTGTCCAAGTTTAACTACGATACAGGTTATATCGCGGGTCAGTGCCATAACTCTGATACTTGTGGCGCGGGTGAAAGCGATTGTACGTGTCATGATGGCAGTAGCAATATTACTGCCAAGGATCGCGATTTTGACGATGTGATTCGAGCGGCTGAAAAAGGCATTGGAAACGCAAAGAGCACTGTATCGGCGAATTGTGACTATGAAAAAAGCAAGGTCGATCCTATAAACAGCTCATGCGACGAGGTCTGGCGTTTCACTAACCTCGGTCAAGGCATTGACGGAGTTAAACCGTGGAATGGCGAAGAAAGTTATCAGGCATATCGTTGTATGGTCGCTCATACCGGGGAATCGGACTCGGCTTCGAGCGGAGGGCCGCCGGGAAGCGGAGGGGATAAGGATGGTATTGGCGCGTGGGACAGGCCACCTGATTCAGATTACAACTTCGGCCGTTGGATTCAGACTGGACGCGGCATTGGTCGGACATACATGGAATATTTTATTGCGGTTAAGCCGCTTGGTGTCGCCAGATGGTTGTTTCCTGAAGCGACGGAAGATGAGTTGAAAGCAGCAAAGGAAAATGCGCTGAAAGAACGGAATTTCTCGCAATTCCAATTTTTCCCGAAGGCCGACGCTTTCTCTGCCGCGTGCAGTTTGCCGCCGGAGTATGCGGATGCCGGAAGCGTTACCGATTGGGGAGACAGCGCTCAAGTGACGGCCGCGTCCAAGACCGTGTTGAGTAATTTCAACCGCGATTTCAAAGGCACGCTAGACCGTTCCAATGAAGGTATATTGACTGATGACAAAGGCATCCCGATCAAATTGCCATGCTCCGGTTATAACAACCCCGGTGATAGTCCTGGCGACAAA
This sequence comes from Patescibacteria group bacterium, assembly GCA_038065635.1. Lineage (GTDB taxonomy): Bacteria > Patescibacteriota > Patescibacteriia > 2-12-FULL-60-25 > 2-12-FULL-60-25 > JAHJFW01. Next base: position 25,105 of record JBBTQP010000051.1, read on the forward strand.
ACGCCTCCGGTTTGGTCTGGAAGCGATCCGGGTTGTTATTACAAATACTGGGAGACTAACTATCGTTTGGCGGAAGGTTCGAAATTCGAATGGTTGAATACGAATAAATCCTCCTCGTTTTTCGAACGCCGCAAAGACTATTATTCGCGCGAACGCAACTGCTCCAAATCCGGTTTTGCAATCAGAGCGATGTTTGAAAATACGGATAAATCGCAGAATGATTTGACTGTCGAAGAGGTTAATAAGGGGAAATTAAACGGACCGTGGAATTTTGTCGGGTTCTGGGTTACGGCTTGTACCGTAGGCACCAATTACGAGTCTTTCCTCTATCTCGGTTTGAAGGTGAAGCACGCGGATATTTGCCGCCAGCTTGCGCAGGTCATTTCGCCGCACACGCGAGAAAGCACGGCTTTTGCTGATCGCGTTTGGAATAAGGGGACTTTTGCCTTGCCGATATTGGGATACTCGTACGTTAGCAATTATTCTCCTTTTGGATCGGCATTGGCGCAAGGAGAGCCCGGCGTTGAACCTTTGTTCCAAACCGGCCAGCCAACGGAAAATTATTCCAAACTAAAACCGCCGACTTTCTTGGGCTCTGGAGTTTCTTTTAACTCCACTCGGCTAAGCCCTCTGCAAAACTGGTCATACCTGACGAATATCTTTGCTCGCGTGTATCGCGTTTACACTTACTATGACGCAGGAGTTCCGATAGACGGTTACGCTTGTATCGGAGGAGTGAGCGACGGAATGTCGTGTCCGGCGCCAAGATACCAGAACGACCTACTATGGGACGCAAGATGGAAGCGAGTATGCGGTGGCGTTGGTTTGTGCAATAATGGACTCGTGTCCGTTCAAGTTAAAAATAAACTGGGCAGATGCAATGCCTTGTCAGGAGTCAACAGCGGATTGGAGTGCGGCAGTAATGTTGAAAAAGTCACTTATGATCCGGTGTGCCACAATGCGCCAATGAAAAACGTGGACGGAGTGTTGATTCCACAATATACGAAATGCGAAATACGATCGAATTGGTCACAATGTAAAAATAAAAATTTTATAAAAAAGAAAAACCCCACAGTGGATGATTGTTCGAAAGGCGCTTTAGACATTATAACCGCGCATGAGCCGAATAACGCTTTTGGTTGCGGATCGGACGCAGTAGAACCGGGCGCGAGCTGTACGCAACCGGACGGAAATTCAAGAGATTGTCCTCTAAGGATAGACGAGGGTACGTTGGACTGTATTCCAGATGATTTCGGAGCCAACGTCGGATACTGCAGTGGCGGATATGAGCATTCGCGTTGCATCAAAAAAGAAGATTGTGTGTTCACGATTTCACAGTGGTGGGGAGGGTTTGATGATCAGCATCTTGTTGATTCTGGCGGACAGAAATCCTTACAAGTTAAGGGATTTGATAAGAACACGCAGACTGTAACTTACATGAATGCGCCGGTTGAATTGACGCAAGTAACTTTGTCAAAAAATGTAACAAAAGGATGTTCGGCGAAAGATACAACGATGAGTTGTATACAGAGAGTGGTGTTAGCTACCGGGCTTACTGGAGATTTTGCACTTGCCTACCAATTACGAAACGGGAGAATAGGTAATATGACCGCTAATTCGTATCTGCAGAAAAAATGGCCGGCGCCACATACGTATGCTTCGGATCCGGGGACGAAAAATTATATCGTGCCAGGACTCTGCGAGGGACCGGAAGGCGCGTCGCAGGATCCTAATAATTTACTCAACAATTCGTCGGTTGCGGCATATGGAGACTCAACCGGATATGGTGGCCGTGCCGCTTACGCATTCCAAGCCGGTCAATGCGAAGGAGGAATACGGGAAGGACAATCGTGTTTTACCTCTTCGACCACAGGAATCGTCAATGGAAAAACGAGCGACGAATGGCCGCATCCGAATACTTGCGCGCCGCCGAAAGGTACGACGGTTGGAACGTGCAAGAATGTTACACAGACATCAAAGAGTTTCGATCCTATCAACGGTCAGACGCCATTAACGCCGGACTGCGTGTTTGCAGAAACGGGTACTGGCAATCCGTTCTCCGATGATCCGGATTTGGATAACAACGCCTGCACTCGCAGCGCGGGATATAAACCGCGAAAGGATCTATGCGGACAGAATCTCGATAATGAAAAGTGCTTGATTGGATATGATTTGAGAACCGGTAGTATGCAATCCTCACTCAACCAAGCCCAGTCACTCGCGCCAACGGACGTAACCTCCGGATTCCATAACCCGATCTTCCTCGGCTCTACCGTAGGCAGTCCGTACGACTATCAGCACATCGCATACTACGCGCCGCGTCCTCCGACAATCGCGGCGCCGGATTTGAGCAGGAGCTGCGAATCGCCAGGGCAGTGTCGTATTTCGAAGATCGGCGGATTCACTCTTGAAAATCAAGCCGAAGGATCCGTTTCGTTCGGCGGAGGCAAGGCGCAAGTCTCAATGCGATTCTACGGATGGGCGGCTCATGATCAGACGCCGCTAAAGAACGTTTACGTAGATTGGGGAGACGGCACCATAACGAAAGTCGAAGAGGCACGCATAAAGAATCATAAGCCGTTTTGCGGAGGCACTCGAGAGTGCGAGCTCGCTCCGGGACTAACCTGCAACTCTGATTCGGATTGTCCCCCTGCCTCCGGAAAGTGCATGGACGTAGGCACATGCGGACAAAATCCAAACATACAGTGCGTTCGCGATCAGGATTGCGCGGTCGGAGGAAAAAAGAGCGACAAATGCAACATCCGCCAATTCTTCGGCAATTCCGAGGACGCTTGCGAAGCCAACTACTTCGAGTTCGGTCATGCTTACGCCTGCAATCCGCAGAAACTCCCGCTTTGCGATGCGTCGAAGCATTGCAGCAGAAATCCGGACATCGCGTGTACTAATGCGAACGTAGGTACGGTCTGCGGAGTTGGAGACAAATGTCTTGCCGATCTCGCGCCGTCAAGCGTGGAAGGCGGAGTCGGCGGATGTTACGACAGTACAAAAGTCGCCTGCCGCTTCACCCCAAAACTAATGCTAAAAGACAGCTGGAACTGGTGCACGGGAGAATGCAGAGCGGGAGCGATGGTGGGGGATTCGTTGAGTGATTCAACAGACCCGTTGAATCCGACTCTCGTTAAGCATCTATATGGTGGGTGTTGGGATGGGACGGAGACGAAGAGGAATACGGATAAAAAATTAGAGGAATTAATTATGGACGGAGGAATGGGAAAAAATGAATGCCGCCTTGAACGGATTACAAAAGAGGAGATTGATAAAAAAATAAAAACGGAACAACCATATTATCGCAATATCCGTCCATGGATCGTGTACCCAGGCTCTGTCCAAGTCGGGACATATAAGTAACACAACGGTGATTTTTTTCCTCCCCTTAACTCAACAAAATTAAGGGGAGGTTAGGAGGGGTTATATTCCTGTTGATTGTA
>JBBTQP010000052.1:0-3625 GCA_038065635.1 Patescibacteria group bacterium
TCGCGGATGTTTGATTGGATGGTGCCGGCGATGTAGCGAAGGATCTCATTTCCGAGAGTAGCTTGCTTGTCTCGTGCCTTGGCCTCGAGTATTGCCACGCGAGTCTCAAAGTCCGGACTTGAGATGTCCGTTATCATTCCCCACTCGAAGCGTGAAAGAAGTCTGTTCTCCAGCGCTTGAATGTCTTTTGGCGGGCGGTCCGAGGTCAGTACGATCTGTTTGTCAGCTTGGTGTAGCTCGTTGAACGTGTGAAAGAACTCGTTTTGCGTTTCTTCTTTTCCCGAAAAGAACTGTATGTCGTCAACCATCAAAACGTCGGCGTTTCTATAAGTTTCTTTGAAAGAATTGATTCTACCGCCGCGAACCGCCTGTATGAACTCGTTTGTGAACCGTTCGCTCGTTACGTAGAGGACTTTTTTGTCCGGAAACGCGCGTTGTACGTGTCGGCCAACCGCATGAAGAAGGTGTGTCTTTCCAAGTCCGGAACCCCCGTAAATAAAGAGCGGATTGTAAGTCGTGCCGGGCTTGGCCGCCACCGCCATTGCTGCGGCGTGAGCAAGTTCGTTTGCTTTACCGACGATGAAATTATCAAAGCCGTATCGAGGATTTAGGCCCGCCTCAGATCGAGATTCCTGCGATTGTTGATCGTCGTGCTGCACTATCGGATATGCTCCGTATTCTACGACGTCTTGGATCAACTGTGGAACGGGAGTGGTGTTTTTAACTTCCACGCGATAATGGAGTTCTCTGACGTTTTGTGAAGTTATATTGCGGAGCGCACGCACGATCGAGTCGTGATACTTCTTTTCAAGCCACGCTTTTGTGAAAGTGTTGGGCACGCATACGATCGCTTTGCCGTCATCGAACGAGGCAATGAACGTATTTTTAAACCACGTAGTAAAGTTCGCCTTCGTCAGGGTAAGCTCGAGCTCCCCCAACACGGCGTTCCAAATTTCGGCGAGATCCATAAAAAAAGAAGTACGATTGAGATGTTTATTACCCTAAGATATCAACAGTCGCGTGATAATTAGTCAAAATGTGGATAACTAGTGGACAAAACTAATATCTTTTTGCATAATATACCCATTACACCTAAGATAATAGCATGCCAAAACGTACATACCAGCCAAAAAAGCGCCGATACGCCAAAGTTCACGGCTTCCGGTCGCGCATGAGCACCAAACAGGGCAAACAAGTTCTTTCTCGCCGACGCGCAAGAGGACGAAAGAGTATCGCAGTCAAGAAAGCGAGATAATTTGGCTCTGTTAAGCTAAATTACCGTGTTAAAGAAACCAAATCGACTGACACACGCCAAGGATTTCAAGAAACTTGGCGTTTTTGGACGCTCAGTTTTCGGCCCGTTTATGACCATGCGTGTCATGACAATCAACGGTATTGGGCCGAAAGTCGCGTTTATCACATCAACAAAGGCGATGAAACGCGCAGTTGACCGAAATAGAATAAAGAGAAGGATGAGAGCGATAATTGCAAAAGAGGTCACAAAGATCCCAAAAAATCTGCACGTTCTGTTCGTAATAAAGCCGGAAGCGCTGAAATCGTCGACTCAAGAACTTGTCGCAGAAACCACCAGATTACTAGGAAAAATCGAAGAAGCACTCAAAAAACCGGCAACACTGTCTCCGAGAGCTAGAAAGATTCGAGAAAAGAGAAAAACTACAGGTCAAATACGAGGCGCCTGAATAGATCACATTATGTATTTGGATTTCTCTCGCTGCGGAACTCGCTTCGCTCAAACAGTCCTCGCTGCGAGAAATCCAAATACATAATGTGATCTATCTACCAAGAAAATTCGGCCAAGCGCTAATTGTGATTTACCAGCGGACCCTTTCCCCTGATCACGGGCCTCTTTCGAGGTTTTTTCCGTATAAAGTGTGCAAATTCGAACCCACCTGCAGCGAATACGGCTACACCGCTCTCGGCAAATACGGCCTAATCAAGGGCTCGTGGAAGACCTTTCTCCGAATTTTGAGATGCAACCCGTGGTCGCGCGGAGGAAATGACCCGGTCGTATAGTTTTTTTACTCCACCTTCACAGCTTTTTTCTTGAGCAGCTCTATCGTCTTTCGATTTCTCATTTGCGCGGCGACGTAATCTCGGTATTCGGGGGATGAAACGCGGTCTCGGGTTTCTTTGTCTTTTACTCCTGTGAGGATTCGGTCGATTTCTTCTTCCAATTCTTTGTCTGGAACCTCAACCTGTTCGCGTTTTGCAATCTCTTTCACAAGGACAGCGGCTTGCACGCGTTCAATCGCTCGCGGAACCATTTCCATCTTCATTTCATCTGTCGATTTTTTGAGATGCGACATGTAATCTTCCATTTTCATTCCTTGATGTTCTGCCGCGTGCTGTAACTCGCTCCACATTTTTCGCACTTCTTCGTTCACGAGAAGATCCGGGATTTCAGAAAACTTTGAGCCCTCGACAAGCTTTTCCAAAAGCTCGATTTCCGCTGATTCTTCAGCTTTTTGTTCGGCTTCGTTTTTGAGATTTGTCAGCAAAAGTTCGCGAAGTTTTTCAAGCGATTCTACGCCGAGAGATTTTGCGAGCTCGTCATTCAACTCCGGAAGTTTCAACTCAAAAACTTCGGTCGCGGTAACTGTAAAATCGGCCGCACCACCGGCAAGCATTTTTTGATAGTGTTCCTTCGGAAAGCTCAATGTAAACGTTTTTTCATCGCCCTTTTTCAATCCCACAAGTTCATCCGCAAAACCCGGAATATAGTGGGCTTCGTTCAAATATATGCGATATCCCTTGGCCGCGCCGCCTTCGATGGAAACGCCGCCTTTCTTGATATCCATGTCGATTACAACGAGGTCTTCCTTGGTCGCCGCGCGATCCGTGACCGCTTCTGTTCGTCTCATTTTTCGCAAATCGTCGATCGCATGATCAACCTCGGATTCTTCAACCGCGCGCACCGTTTTTTTCACAAGCGACTCTTCATAAGGAAGCAGATTCAACACCTGCGGCATGATCGTAGCGATCACCGTGAATTTCATTTCCTGTCCCGGAACTAGTTGCTCAACCGAGACTTCCGGCGAACCGAGCGCGTCGATTTTGTTTTCCAAAATCGTGTGAACGTATCTGTTTCTCACGATGCGTTCAAGCGCCATTTCCCAGATTTTCATTTCGCCAAAATTTTGTTTGACGATATCGTAAGGCGCTTTCCCAGGACGAAATCCTTGAATTGGCTTTGCGGTTTGAAGTTCCTCGGCCGCCTGTTCGATAAACGGTTTTGCTTCTTCGGGAGTCACGGCGAATTTCATTTCCACGCGAGACTGCGGAAGATTGGTGATGATTGGTTCTTGCATAAAAGTCAGCCGACAATAACCGAAATCCAGATTTGAGTCAATGTGTTGAGGAGCGATGAGGAGCGAGTAGCGAGTAGTGAGTAGCGAGTAGTTTTGTAGGGGCGGACCGGTGTGTCCGCCCGAATTTGTAGTGGCGGGCTTGTCCCGCCCTCCCCGTTTAGTAGCGGACTTTTATATCAAAAAAGCGCCCCGACGTGCGTCGGAACGCTTGAGTGGTGCAGTCAGTTTGTGAGTGGTTCTTCCTCTTTGTTGCCGGGATCCGTGTAGGGTATGATCCCGTCCAGTTCGGAAATGAT
>JBBTQP010000053.1:0-32125 GCA_038065635.1 Patescibacteria group bacterium
TGATATGAAAAACATTGAGTTAAAAGTCAAGGTAGACAATATAAAACCGTTAGTTAGAAGTTTGCGCACACTAGGAGCGCACTTTGCTGGTACGCTAAAGCAAAAAGACACATATTATAATTGTCATGAAGGACGTCTGAAAATTCGAGAGATAAACGGGAAGGAGTTTATGTTTATTCATTACAATCGTCCGGATACTGCAAGTCATAAAATTTCTGATTTTGAGATTTTAGAGTTGACGAAGTCGCAATGCTTAAAACTAAAAAATATACTCGGTTCATCTCTTGGAATAAAAGTTACAGTCGATAAAACAAGAAAATTGTGGATGTATAAGAATACTCGGATTCATTTAGACGACGTTAATGGTTTGGGCAAGTTTCTTGAACTTGAAAGTAAGATAACGACTAGTGAAAGTCATGCAAAAAAAGAATACGATGCTCTCATTGAAGCACTTTCTCTTAATAATTTTATTAAAATAAAAAAATCGTACAGCGACCTTCTTTTGGTTAAATCTTAGTCAATGCTGTTTTGATGTCCTTATTAAGGAGAGGAGACAACACTTGAATTTGACCAAAATTTCGTCTTGGGTTATTGTTTTGCCAACACTCAAGTCCCGAGACAGCAAGGGTCCGATAAAGGGCTTAAATTAACGCCTTGCCGAGGAGCTTTGAAGGGAGATTTCCCTTTTGGCCCACAGGACGACTGTGGGTGTTATTATAAAGGTCGAAATCTTAAGAGAAGTAGTGGAGTAGAGGAGTAGGGAAGTAGCTTGAAGTACCGCTACTCACTACTCGCTACTCACTATCCAAAATATGCCAAAAACCAGGGATCAGAAAGCGAAAAATATTGAACTCCTTACGCAGGAGTTTAAAAAGGCGAAGTCTGTCGTGTTCGCGGATTATCAGGGGATCACCGTTGCGAAAGTCGATGAGCTCCGAAAAAAGATGCGCGAGATGAACGTGGACTACGTGGTCGCGAAAAAGACGCTTCTCTCAAAAGCGGCTGAAGGCGCTGGACTCACGATCGACATGAAAACGCTTCCGGGAATGCTCGGTGTCGCGTTCGGTCTAGAAGACGAGATCGCACCGGCTAAAGTTTTGGGCGACATGTCAAAGACTTCACCGATCAAGCTTGTAGGCGGAGTATTCGAAGGCGTCGTGATCGGCCGAGATAAGGTCGAGGCGTTGTCAAAACTTCCTTCAAAGAAAGAATTGCTCGGCATGGTCGTCGGCACCATGTACGCGCCGGTATCAGCGTTCGTTCGCGTTCTTAATTCAATTCGCGAATCGAAGGAATCGTCCGCGACAACCTAATACCTAACACCTAAAACCTGTAACCTATTACTCTATGTCTGACGAAACGAAAGTGGTCGAGGTGCCGGAGAAGTTCAAGGAGATCGTCTCCTCGGTCGAAAAATTGTCCGTATTGGATCTCGCGGAACTCGTGAAGGTCCTTGAAGAAAAATTTGGAGTATCCGCTGCCGCGCCTGTGATGATGGCTGCAGCCGCTGGAGCCGGTGCCGCTGTTGAAGAGAAGTCTTCTTTCACGGTTGAGCTTACTGAAACTGGCGGAAACAAGATCGGCGTTATCAAGGCCGTTCGCGAAATCACAGGCTTGGGCTTGAAGGAAGCCAAAGATATCGTGGACGCTGCGCCGAAGGTCGTGAAGGAAGATGTTGCGAAAGCCGAAGCTGAAGAAATGAAAAAGAAAATCGAAGAGGCTGGAGGAAAAGCGACACTGAAATAATCCAGTAAAGACTGGAAATCAGTTTACAGAAAAATGTACCGATCGGTACATTTTTCTGTAATGCGAGATATTTAGGTTTTTTATTTTATGCAATATCGCGGAGCTCGATAGCATAAAAAAAACAATTTTCTCGCTGCGGAACTCGCTTCGCTCAAACAGTCCTCGCTTCGATAATTATTTTTTTTATGCTGTCGAGCTTTGGAGTTAGGGGAGTGAAATCAGTAGGAGTCTCGTTCCGTCCACCACCAATAGTCTTCTGTCCGCTTCGTTTCCGTCTATATCTCGTGGGCCGGTGAATTCGGATGACGTGAGTTGCGCTTTTAGTGTTCCGTCTTTGTTGAAGAGAAGTATTCGTTTTTCTGCCGGGTCAGCAACGGCTATTTTTGTCGCATCCGCGCTTGTCCAAATTGCCGATGCGGCGCGGAGAGGTGGGTCTACGGAGACGAATCCGAAAGCTTCTTGTCCTCCTGAGAGGAAGCGCGATACCGTTCCATCCGCCTTTAAGATGTATACGTTGCTATCGATTGCGATTCCAACCGAACCCGCTAAGTCCGATGTCGACGCTTTGATATATGACTGTTCGCCGCCAAACCCTCCTGAAGCCGACGATGCGCGCCATATCTGTCCGGATGATCCGTCGAGAGTATATGCGCGGCCGCCGTAAATCAGGAAGTCTGTCGTGCTCGATGCTCGAGGATTTGAAGTAAGCTTACTAACGACGTCGGTTTGAAGATTTACGGCGTAAAGATTGCCGTTCGATGAAGAGAAGACTACGGACGAAGCACCGAGTGTACCGCTTGTAATTTTGTCAGCGCCAGATGGGAGAGGAATTTTTTTTGTTGTTTTGTTCGATATGTCGATTTTTAAGACAGTGTTTTCCGTGAGGTCTACAACGTATGCCGCACCGGCGGCAAGAACCGGCGCTACCAGCATCCCGTCGGACGCGCCGGAAAGAGCGGTGAGTTCGATTGGCTCAACCGCCTGTATTTTTCGCAAACGCTCCTTCAATTGATCCAGTTCTTTTTTCAGCCCGTCGATTTTGCCGGCATGGTCCGATTTTGTAGTGTCGAGTTGCGAAATCAGTTGATCCGCCGTTTCGATATATTTTTTCGCTCGCGCATCGTTGGCGTAAACCAGATCCGATTCCGCGCGATCGCGGTTGTCTCGCGCTTCCTTAAACGTTGCCGTCCAGGCAGCTTCCTGACTCGCGACCGTTTTACTGTGTTTCCAGAATCCGGTTGAAATAATAACTATCACAAGAGCAGCTCCGACTCCGATAAGCAAACGTTTGCGTTTTTTTGTGAATACGCTTCCATGACCAGCGCTCATTCCGCGCAAACTTGTCATCAAAGCAATATCTTTCGGGCGATGAGCTTGTACGAGCGCGCGAAGTTTGCGAAGAATGCCAAATACTCCTCCGATTGGGGGACGAGGTTTTTTCGGAATTTGATTCGATGATGGAGATATGACCGGTGAGAGATTTTGTTCCGTATAGTGTTCGGTTTCGAGGAGTTTTTGTACCGATGCCGTGCTTTTATTGGTTTCTTCCGGCTCGGGCGCTGGTTTTGGTTCCAATGTTTCTAGCTCGCAACATGCTACGACTGCGGCTACGAAATCATCAGGAATACCTCGCGATTCAAGATCTTGTTTTATTTCGAGCGCGGCAGAAACAGGAGGCATCGTTGTCAGGCGTTCCTTGATCCGCAGTTCGTTTCGCAATCGTTCCAAGTTAAGAGTGCCTGCAATCAAAATATCTCCGGCTTTCATATCGCCGCAGATGAGTGCCGTAAACGGTTTTTTCAAATCCATTTCCGCCGGTTGATCCAATGATCCGAATAGGTCGAATGTCCTATATGATCCGTCTTCCTGTTTTTGCAGAAACAGGTTCATCAGCCGTCCGTGTCCGGTTAGACATATGTGATCCTGTGACAGTTCCATAATAAAAAGGTTGACGCGGCTCCATGCGAGGGGAGTCGGTTCACCTTCCAAGAAAGCGGCCACGGCTTCGTTTATTCGTTGTATGAGTTTTTCGAATCGCGCCACTGGGTCGGTCTCGACTGCGGCTATCAAGTGTCGTGTTTGCTCGGTCGTCGCATTGATTACATCAAGTAGTCGTTCGTACGAGTAAACGGTCGACGCGATCTCTGCCAAGATGAGGAGAGTTGTGCCTTTCTTTTTTTGCCCGTTGCCCTCATATCGAAAAATTCCAAGGATTTTTTCATCCGTTGGGCTTTTTGCCACTTCTATCTCTGCAATGCGGAATTGTTGCTCAATCATGCTTTTTTTGGAAAACTTCGTCTCGTGTTGATTATACGTAATGATGCCCCACCCGTATATCCTATGACAAACGCGAGTATGTGTTTACCCTCTTGTCAAGACGTCGGGAGCAGGGCAGGATATAGGGGTAAATATGCTTGAACACTTATTTGGGTCAAATACCCGCGTGAAGCTTTTGACGCTGTTCGTTCACCACCCGACGCAGCCGTTTTTCGTCAGAGAGCTTACGCGCAGGATTGATACTCAAATCAACGCCGTTCGCCGCGAATTGGAGAATCTTGTTGAGCTCGGATTGGTCAATGCGGCGGATGCTCCGGTTGGAGGCAAGAGTCAGGCGGGATTGAAAAAGAAATATTACAAGATGAACGAAAATTTTCCGCTCATGAACGAGATCCGTACGCTCATAACCAAAGCTCACGTTCTTATGGAGCGACGTCTTGATCGGGAAATCAGCGCGTTGGGAGGGGATGTGCAATATGCTGCGTTGCTCGGAGTGTTCATCGGAAAGCCCGGATCGCCTGTTGATCTTTTTCTGGTAGGGTCAATCGATCAAAAGGCTACGACAGCTTTCGTACAGCGACTGGAGAAGGAGTTGGGGGTTGAGATTAATTTCAATTGCATGACCACGCAGGACTATATTTATCGCAAAGAGGTGGCCGATCGTTTTCTTTGTAGTATTCTTGAAGCGCCAAAGAGCGTGATCATAAACAAGATAGATTAGGGATGAAATTATGTGGTTGTTCATTGACACTTCGGAGGTTGGGCGAATTCGCTTCGGGCTTTTGAAATCCGATCGAAATCACATATGGAAAGTTGTGGCTAGAAGTGGATCTTTGTTGCCACGCATCGCCATGAGGATAGGCCTCGCCACCGTCAAAAAGGTTAAAGGAGTCGTAGTGGTTTCCGGACCGGGTTCGTTTTCTTCGGTACGCGGTGGAGTTATTGTCGCAAATTTGTTGTCACGGTTCTTGTCCGTCCCTATTATCGGCATTACTCAAGATCAAGCAGTCGATTTTCCGGCACTCACGCGTCGCGTTTTTGCAGGAGAGCTGTCGCCAACGCAATTCGTCGCTCCAATATATTCGCAAGAACCGAATATCACGGTGGCTCGCGAAACTTGTCACATAAAAACATGACAGAAAAGAACTGGAAATATCGCGCTTTCGAAATACTTCCTGGCGCGCTCGTATGGACCACGCTTATCGCTTCGGTTGTTCTTTCTTTTATCCGGCCGCTTTGGGTCGTATATTTCGTTATCGTCTTTGATCTCTACTGGTTGTTTCGCGTGACATATTCAATCCCGTTCATTTTAATTTCCTGGTACAGGTTCCAACGCGCATCTCGTACTGATTGGCAGAAATTGGCCGTGACCAAGCCTGGTTATGACCGGATTCGGCACGTAGTTTTTCTACCGACATACAAAGAAGACATTGGCGTCATTCGCGGAACATTGAATTCGATTCTGGCTTCCGCCTTTCCATCCGACCGGATGATAATCGTTTTGGCGGGGGAGGAGCGGGATGCTGAAAGATTCAATGCTTCGGCCGCGCAATTGCAGCGAGAATACGCCGGAAAGTTTTTTCGTTTATTTACAACCGTTCATCCGAAAGATTTGCCGGAAGAAATTCCCGGGAAAGGATCAAACCTGAATTTTTCCGGCAAAGCAATATTACCGAAGATAGACGAACTGGGTCTTGCGTACGACGACGTGATTGTTTCATCGTTCGACGTGGACACAATGATCCACCCGCATTATTTTTCCTGTCTCACTTATCTTTATCTCTCCGAACCCGAACCGACTCGCGCGTCGTATCAACCGGTACCGCTTTACAACAACAATTTGTGGGAGTCGCCGGCTGCGGTTCGCGTTGCAATGTACGGCACCACGTTTTGGTTGATGGGAGAGTTGTCACGGCCCGAAGGCGCGATGACTTTCTCTTCTCACTCCATGAGTTTGCGAATGCTTGTGGACGTAGGATTTTGGCAGAAGGATATTGTGAGCGAAGATTCTCGTATCTTCATCCAAGCGCTTTTGAAATATCACGGCGACTATCACGTCGTGCCAATCTATCTTCCGGTTTCAATGGATACTGTGATGACCGGCGGTTATTGGAAGGCGCTTCCCGCTTTGTATAAGCAGATTCGGCGCTGGGCGTGGGGAGTGGAAAACATTCCGTTCATGGCTCGCGCGTTCGCGGCTGATCGTCAGATGCCTTTTGGAGTTAAATTCAGCTTCATGTGGAAGCAGATCGAGGGAATGTACACTTGGGCGACCGCGCCCATGCTGATTTTTATCTTGGGACGTTTGCCGTTTTGGGTGGCGCCTGAAAGATTTCGTGAGTTCGCAATTTTTCAAAACACTCCGTTCACGCTCCAGTGGCTCATGCGTTTCGCCATGGTCGGCGTGTTCATCTCGGCCGCTCTCGCTGCTACGCTTTTGCCTCGAAGACCGAGCAACATGCCGGTACACCGCGCGTTTATCGTTACGCTTTTGCAGTGGCTGTTATTGCCCGTCACGTTCGTGTTGTTCGGAGCTATTCCCGCAATCGACGCGCAAACACGATTGATGCTCGGCAAGCCTTTAGGATTCAACGTGTCGCCGAAAAGAAAAACAGAGGTATGAGTTATTTATTGTCATTGCGAGCACATATCCTAAAAGTGCGTGGCAATCTTATCTCTCCGTCATTGCGAGCCCCAGCAGGGGCGTGGCAATCTAATCAGACAAGATATCACTTTTATTAGATTGCCACGTCGTTGCTACTCCTCGCAATGACAGTAAGATATGGATGAAGCCAAACGTCTTGTAGTAAACATTGTCACGTGGAATTCCGCGCGGTATTTGCCGAATCTATTCGCGTCTCTTGATGAACAGGATACGCAAGATTTTACCGTGACCGTGGTTGATAACGCTTCGAACGACGAGACTGTTTCGTGGTTGCTGGAGGCGAGGCAGGATGCGGTGTTGTTACGAAATGTCCGTAACCGCGGATTTTCCGGCGCGCATAACCAAGGAATAGAGCTTGCGCTGTCGCGCTGGGGGAACCAGAATCTGGATAGGCATTATGTGCTTATAACAAATCCGGATCTTGAATTTTCATCGACAGCTATTCGCGTACTTATTTCATACATGGAGGCGCATCCCGAAGTCGGCGCTTGTGGCCCCAAGCTTCTTCGTGCGATAGCGCGGACTGACGAAGACCAGGAGATGTCGGAGAGTTCGCGAACTGACATGATCGATTCCACCGGATTACTGATCAAGAAATCTCGCTGCGTGGTTGATCGCGGATCCGGAGAGAAAGATAACGGGCAGTATGATAATGCCGATGAAGTTTTCGGCTTGAGCGGAGCGTGCGTTTTGTATCGCGCTTCGGTTTTGGCGGCGGTGAAAGTAGGCGCGGAATATTTTGACGAGGATTTTTTCGCGTATCTCGAAGACGTTGATTTGGCTTGGCGCATCCGCTTGCTCGGTTTTCAGGCGCGGCTAGTTCCGCAGGCAGTCGCATGGCATTATCGCCGCGTACCGTCATCTCCGCGATCAGGATGGCTCGCATCATGGTCGGCACGGCGCTCTCGTTCGCCGTCCGTAAATTATTTGTCCACTCGCAATCGCGGCTGGATGCTGGTGAAAAACGAGAGCGTAATAGACTTGATTCTTCATATGCCATGGTGGCTGCCGTACGAAGCGGCGAAACTTGTCGCATCGATACTTTCTATGTCACAGATAAAGGGACAGATCGCGTCGCTTATGGGAATGCCGAAGATGCTTGTGAAGCGATCGAAGATTCGGAAACATAGGCGCGCAAAACGACGTGAGATGCGACGATGGTTTGTATGAAGGTATCTTTTATCACCGTCTTCTACCGCACTCCGGGACTTATTCGTCAGCTTCTGAAGGGAGTTGAAGCCGCGTCCCCGTCTTTTGCATACGAATTTTTCTTGGTGGACAACGCGTCCGGCGACGAAACCATCCCAATGGTTCGCGAGCGATTTCCATGGGCGATTACCATAGCGTCTTCAGTCAACGGCGGATTCGGTGCAGGAAACAATCTCGCTTTAAGCCGCGCGCAGGGTGAGTACGTGATGTTGCTCAATCCGGATCTCACAGTGTTTCCAGGCGAGATGGAAAAGCTCGTGGAGTTTGCGGACGCGCATCCTGATTACGCTTTTTTCGGTCCGCGCCTCCTTCATCCGGACAGGACTATACAACGCTCGTTCCATAGATTTCCAACAGCAATGATTCCGTTGTATCGCCGTACGCCGCTCGGTAGAACACATTGGGGAAAACGCGCAATAGATAATTACTTGATGCAAGACGCAAATCCAGAAACATGGCAGGACGTGGACGGTTTGTTCGGTTCGGCGATTCTCATTCGTCGCAGCGCCCTGGAAATAATCGGAAATTTCGACGAGCGTTTTTTCATGTACTACGAAGATACGGATTTGTGCCGACGCGCGTGGGAATCCGGATACAAGGTTTGCTACACGCCCGCTGCGGTATTCGTGCATTACCATCAACGCGAGAGCGAAGTGAAACGCGTATGGCAACTCGCAACCAATCCGCTTGTCCGCGCGCACATCAAAAGCGGGATTCGATATTTTTTGAAATATAGAGGGAAAAAGCATCCGCGATGGAGCGCGTGATCCCCCTCCTTACGAAGGAGGGGTTAGGGGAGGTCTCTCCCCCTTCGTAAGGGGGAGAATGGAACGAGTAATGATGCTAGAGTATGCTAAACTAGTGTTACTTCATGCCTGAACAAACTCCGAATTTTCTTACTTGTCCGATAGAGCCGGCATCGTCTCAACCAAAGGCCGTGGAAAACGCGCCAAAACTTCCGCGTCCGAAGCGAAGGCGAATCTGGTTCGTTCTGCTTTTTGTTTTGCTTTTTTTCGTAGCAGCTTCAATTCCGCTCGGCCTTACATTATCTAGCGCGTACGGTTCGGCGAATTCCGCGAGATCATCCGTACAAAGCGCGAGAGAGAAATTGATAAATAAAGACGTGGAAGGCGCTCGCGAAGATTTGAAAAACGCGCGAGCTTCGCTATTGAAGTTTAGAGAGCAGCTTCAAAAGCTCGGCATATTGCGCGACCTTCCTTCTTTGGGCACACAGATCCGCGCTTTGGAAGACGCCGCCAGCGCGGGTTCGGAAACGCTTGGGAGCGCGGACGATATTTTGGACGTTGCCGCCGTGATTCTGGATGCACTGCAAAGCGGAGTGGAGACGAGCGACGTTTTGAAGACGGGGATCGCACCGACACGAAAATTCGAAGAACTCACGACCGAGGAAAAACGCGACCTGTTGCAACGATTTTCCAACGAACTTCCGCGCCTCCGTTCAGCTCGCGACAAAATGGATATCGCCCTAACGCTTTGGGGCCGCGTGCCAAAAGAGGGCTTGGCATCACCCATCAGCAACGCGCTCGAACCTTTGGCCGAAGCCATCCCACTCATGAAAAAATCGCTCGACGAAGCCGTGCCTTTGCTCGAAGCGCTTCTTCCCATGTCAGGATATCCAACGCCACGCCACTATCTGATCGTGCTTCAAAACGCGGACGAGATTCGTCCGGCAGGAGGATTTATTGGTACCATCGGCAACATGACGTGGGACGCTGGAACGTTAACGGAATTTGCTTTTACGGACGTATACAATATCGACAATCCCGTGTCAGGAGTATGGAAAGAAAAACCGCCGGATCCTCTCACGCGATACATCGGAGTTTCAAATTGGTTTTTGCGCGACGCCAACTGGTCGCCGGATTTTCCAACGTCGGCCGAGCGTGTCCTGGATTTTTTTATTCGCGAATCCGAACTCCAGCTTCACGCGCAACTACCGGCGAGACCGACTACGTTTATCGCGCTAGAGCCAGGATTTTTTCGAAGTCTTCTCGAGTTAACCGGTCCGCTTGAAGTGGATGGAAAGAAATACGATTCCGATAATTTTTTCGAACAGCTCGAGTTTCAAGTGGAAGTCGGTTTTCATCAGCAGGGGATTCCGGTGGAACAACGCAAAGAGGTGATTTCAAAACTTGGCGCGGAGCTGACAAAAAAGATTTTCGCGCTTCCTTCCAGCCGTTGGCCCGAAGTGCTCGATATCGTGACGCAGGCGCTGGAACGCAAGCAAATCATGGCATATTCGAGCGATTCGGACCTTCAGCCAGTTCTTGAATCTCGCGGCTGGTCGGCGCGCGCAAAGCCAACGAATGGGGATTTTTTGTGGGTCGTTGACGCGAACCTCGCCGCGCTGAAAACCGACGGCGCAATGAAAAAAGAAATTCATTACTCGCTGGACGCGAAGTCTCCGGACGGTCCGGTCGCAACAGTGACTCTTCGGTATACGAATACGGCAAAGGGATTCGGTGACTATCGATACACAAGATATCGCACATACACGCGAGTGTACGTTCCGGATGGAAGTGAATTTATTTCATCATCTGGCGCAATGAAAGATGATTTGAATAAAACCGGCGGCAACTTCGTTCCCGGCACGGTCGATGTTTTCAAAGAGTTAGGCAAAACAGTATTCGGCGCGTTCTGGTCTATCGAACCTGGAAAAATAGGAGAACTCACTTTTACCTATCGTCTTCCGAGCACCGCCTTGGTCGGTGAGGGCGGGAGAACCCCGCCCCTACAATCTGACTATCGACTTGATGTGCCGAAACAAGCCGGGGTGGATAACGCTGCCTTGACGATAGATCTCTCATTCGATAAGAACATAAAGTCAGCAATGCCTCCGGAAGACTCAACCAAGTGGGGAGACTCTCGGTATGAATACAGAACAGACTCATTAATAGACAGATCGTTTGAGATTTCATTCTAAAAAGTCCATAAAGTCTAAAGTCCATAAAGTCCGTAAAGTTATCGAATAATTCTATCTTTGGTTTCGACTTTATAGACTTTAAGGACTTTATAGACTTTTGACTTATACACCCCCATGTTTGCAAAAAAAGTCGGCATCGACCTTGGGACGACCACTGTTTTGGTCTACGTTCCTAAAAAGGGGATTATCATCAACGAACCATCGGTGGTCGCTATTTCGTTAGTGGATAAGAGGGTTCTTGCCGTTGGAAAAGAAGCGAAAGAAATGCTCGGTCGCACGCCGGATACTATCGTGGCGCGACGACCTCTGAAAGACGGTGTCATCGCCGACTACCGCACGACCGAGGCGATGTTGCGTTATTTTTTAAACAAGGCGCTTGGAGGAATGAGATTCTTCCGTCCGGAAGTTATGGTCGCAGTGCCAGGAGGAATCACGTCCACTGAACGACGCGCGGTTATCGACGCAACGATTAGTGCGGGAGCTCGCGCCGCATACATCATCAAAGAGCCGGTGGTCGCCGCCATCGGCGCGGACATTCCGATTGGCTCTCCGTCAGGAAACATGATTATCGACATCGGCGGCGGCACAAGCGAAATCGCCGTGATCTCACTCGGAGGCATCGTAGCGTCCGACTCCGTCCGAATAGGAGGAAACAAGTTTGACGTCGCCATCCAAGAACACGTTCGCCGCAAATACGGCCTGGCAATCGGAGAGCGCACGTCCGAAGACATAAAAATCCGCATCGGCTCCGCGCTTTATCTCGAGAAAAAACTGGAAATGCAAGTCAAAGGTCGCGACATGATAAACGGCTTGCCGCGCGTAATAACCGTAACGTCCGACGACGTGACGGATGCGGTTCAGCATGAATTGCAGGGAATCGTCGAAAAAATCAAAGAGGTCTTGCGCGCCACGCCGCCGGAGCTTTCCGCGGACGTGATGGAAAAGGGAATGGTGCTGTCCGGCGGCTCGTCTCAATTAAGAAATCTCGACCGATTATTCGCAGACGCCACCGGAGTCCCGGCGTTCGTAGCGGATGATCCGCAACTCTGCGTGGCCAAGGGGACGGGGATCGCGCTGGAGAATTTGGAGAGTTATAAGAGAAGTATTTTTAGTTCGTGAACGGGTATATTGTGGTTCAATGCCATGGTATGCCAGTTGTATTTGTCGATGAGAGCGGGAACGTTCCCACCTTGTCATCCCGATCGTAGTGGAGGGATCCCTTAAAGCCACACGCAAGGGATTCCTCCGCTCGTCGCATAATCCTCCTCGGTCGGAATGAAACAAGCTGCTTTGTTTATGAGTAATACAGTGATATAATTAAACAATGCCAGACGAAGAAAAGTCCGTTTGGGAGCGTTTCCCGCGGCAGGCAAAATCCGGTAAATCAGCGGCGCTTTTGGAAAATTACGAAAAAGATCTTTCAGAAAAAAAGACGGAGCTGGCGAAGTCGCAAGAAGCGCCGGAGCAAGAAAAAAAGCTGGCGGAACTTCGAGTACAGAATGCGGAGAAGAATATGGAGTTGTTTTTTCGCGAACACGATTCCACGGGTTCGTGGAAAGGGGAGCGTTTCCATCGCGACGTGGCGGAAAGTTTGCGAGATCGTCGCATTGAGCGGAACGAACTTGGAGATATCGAAGCGACCGAGGATGATGAGAAGTCGCACGTCCTAATTGTGAACATGGGCGAGTTGGATCGTTTGAATAACATTGGGGGTCACGAAATGGGAGATCAGGGGTTGCGTTTGACTTTGGAACTTGTAGAGAACGTAATTCGCGAAGAAATAGGTTCATTGCCGCGTTTCAAAAATGACGAGCCGCGTCTTTCTTCCGTGTACGACATTTACAGATATTCCGGAAATGATTTTACGGTTACTCTGCATGGCATTGAGGAGGATTTGGCGAGAGATATAGAGAGTCGCATATCGAATGAATCGGTGGATTTTTCCTCTCTCCGTCCGGACATCGAACCCGCGCCGCTCACAGTTAATCGCGTTACTCGCGCCGACGCGATTGCTCTCGTGAATAAACTTGACGAGAAGCCGGAAAGCGCCGGATTGACTGACGAAGGGATATTGATCGATGCGATGCGTGAAAAATTGCAGACCTTAAACGACGCGGCGAAGATTGAGAATAGGACGCGTCACATGGTTGAGAAAATTCGAGAAGCCGGCAATGATCCGGAAGCAGAAGCCAAGGTTAAAGAGTTTTACGAGACGTTCATAAAAAAATCTATCGGTTCGGTTTTTCGAGTTGATCCGTCAACCGAGTCGGCGAAATACGTAGAGTTCCGTAATTTATTGGATAACAAACGCGCGTTCGACGTTCCTCCGCCTGACGAGTGGACGCATTTTCTTAAAGAGAGCGCGTTGGACGGAGCTTTTGAGCAATTGAAAGCACGGCGAGCCGTTGGCAGAAATATCGAGATCAATCTAGCGCGTAAGGTTGCTGACGAGGTTCTAGGTCGTACGGAGGAGTTCGGACGAGACATTTTGACCGAACAGACCCTGGCTTCTCTAAGAGGATTTGTTGATCCTGTCGATACTAGCGGTAAACTATTATTGAATGAAAAGAAAAAAAATGCTGAACAACAGGCAGAGAAAGATACGAGCGATCCAATAGCCAGAGAAGAGTATGAAGGCGCACAGCTTGATTATCAAATCGAGCTGGCAAAACGGAATGAGCAGACCGGGCTTAATGGACGAGGTGTGTATTTTGAAACCATGGAAGTGGGGTTCGAGTCCGGACGTCCGGTCGCGACGATTGCGATAGACATGGCGTTTTTGAAATATTTTGATAAGGAAGGGGGGCCGAATACAGGGAACATGGCTATATTAAAAACAGCGGAGATCATGGATAAAATAGCGATTGAAAATACCAAGGAGGGGATAGAGGTTGCGGCACATCGCACCGGCGGAGACGAGTTCGCTTTGACTGTTATTGGAGGCGATAAAGAAACCGTCGGTAAAATAGTCGATTCCGTTCGCAATGCCGCGAGAAGTGTCGGAGGAATCCCTCCATCGTCCGGAGCAAAAGCAACGTATAGTCCGGAAAGGCTTCAATTTAATTATGGGATTAGACGAACGGAAAGCGTTGAAGCATTACGTGACGAACTTTCAAAAGCCGGAATCGAGCTTCCGGAAAACGCGGATGCGCGCGTGGCCGCGGATTATCTTCAGCACCTGGCGGATAAGGAGATTGATATTCAAAAAGGCGTTGATCGTATTTTGTTGCTGTTAGCGCGTAAATTTGAGGAAATACAGACAGGAGAGAAGAGAAATTATGAGCAATTGATGGAATATTCGCATAAGGCGATTTTCAAAGAAAACGGGAAGAAATTTATGGCAAGTTTAGAAGCGGAATTTATAAAGCCAAAGAAAGATGAAAACGGGAACGAGATACAAAAAAACATTGAAGAAGAAATGAGAAAGTTGACTGGGGAGGTTATGGGGTTCGTGATAGAAGAAATTGAGAAAAAAAGCGCGGACAAAAAACACATTGGAGCGGAACTCGACCGACTGATCGAGAACGCCGTTAAGATTCGGTATTTGGAGAATCACATAAAAGTGTTGGAAAGAGAGATTGCAGAGTTACACATGCTTCATCGGAAGGATGAATCGTCTTTGCGAGCCGCGGAGGAAGAGCTCGTGTCCGTTAAAAGACTTCGCGATCGAATCAATCCACCCGCCGCAGGTTCCGGCGGGACCGCCTCAAATGCAGGCCGCTTAATAATGTGGTATGATATTAGTGCTGTGAATCGTTATTTTCTGTCATTGTGAGCGGAGTCCAACGGAGCGCGACAATCTTTCTTAAGGAGATACGTATTTTGAAAGATTGCTTCGTC
Organism: Patescibacteria group bacterium; assembly: GCA_038065635.1. GTDB lineage: Bacteria > Patescibacteriota > Patescibacteriia > 2-12-FULL-60-25 > 2-12-FULL-60-25 > JAHJFW01. The sequence goes on from JBBTQP010000053.1 coordinate 14,679, forward strand.
GCTGCTACTCCTCGCAATGACGCTGTCGATTGAAATGATATTATCTTATGAACGTACGCCATCCACGAAGAACCGATTTTGCAAAACACGCATTCCCGCAGCCGCCAATCGCGCCGCGCGTCTACCGCAACATCGCTTTTAGTTTTCTGGGATTGACCGTGGTTGTAGTCGCTATAGTGATCTGGATGTCCACTGTAAGCGCGGAAATAAGAATTCAATCAAAACGAGATCCGGTTTCATTAAAAACTTCAGTTGAAATTGCAAAAAGTCCGGAGCAGGGTCAGTTGCAGGGTCGCGTAGTCGAAGGTATTTTTGATAAAATTCAAGAATTTGCCGTGAAAGAGCAGACGGCGTCTTCCGTAATCGCAACGACCACCGGACGAGTACGCATTACCAATAAATACTCCAAAGATCAGACGTTGATCAGAACGACACGGCTTCTTTCGCCGGACGGGAAATTGTTTCGGATTAATGCGAACGTAAACGTTCCATCGGGCGGTACCGTCGAGGTGAATGCGAATTCCGATCAGACAGGTTCTTCTTTTGCGATCCCAAACGGGACGACTTTCGTGATCCCGGGACTGTGGATAGATCTTCAGAAGTTGATCACAGCAGAAGCGATAACTCCATTTACCGGAACGGCGGAAGGAACGAAGATCGTAACTGCCGAGGAAGTGGACAACGCGCAAAAAACTCTGGAAGAAGCCGTGTTGGCGGAAGCCAAGAAGACGCTCGCGGCAGAAGCGAACGTTCCTGCTGATAAAATAGCCGACTCTTGTCCTAATGATGCGGCTTGTTGGTCGGCAACGTATGTTGTTGAGACTCTTGAAAAGAAGAGCAATGTGACAGTTGGGCAGAATACCGATTCTTTTCTCGCTCAAGACAAGATAAAGGTAACCGCCGTGTATTATCCTCGAAAAGATATGGATCTGTTGGTTAGCGGCAAGTTGAAAGAGCAATTGCCGGAAGGTCGCGATCTTGTTGATGTTGATTTGCGAAACGTAGCGTTTACTCTTGAGCAGACCGACACTAAAGTGGAAAAAGCGCGTATCGGGATCAAGATCGAGGCGTATTCTCGCCTAACCGCGCAGAATCCGGCTTTGGCAAGGGATCAGATCGCCGGACTTTCGCTCGAAGACGCGAAGGCGAAACTTAGACAAGTCGAAGGCGCGGAGTTCGTGGAAATAACGCTACGCCCGTCATGGGCAAGAAACATCCCGAGGCAAAAGGATAAGATAAAGATAACGATCGAATAAGTGCGGTGTCATTCCCGTGCAGACGTGAATCCAGACAAAAAGGAAATATTCACATTATATCCTGGATCCCCGCCTACGCGGGGATGACAATGAGCACTTGGTCTTTTTTGTATTCTCTGGCAAACTATCAACCATATACAAACTCACGGGGGAGGGTGGGAGAACCCCGCCCCTACAACTATCCTACCACTTACTTTATATGAATTTCTTAATCGAAACACAGCGTCACAGCGCCGCGCACGTCATGGCGGCCGCCATTCAGAAACTGTATCCAAGCGCGAAATTCGGCGTTGGTCCCACTGTTGAGCATGGATTTTATTACGATATAGATATCGGACAGTCTGTTTCGCCGGAAGATCTCGTGAAAATCGAGGAGGAAATGAAGCGGATCGTGAAAGAGGATCCGGAGTTTGTGCGCGAGGAAATGTCACTGGACGAGGCGATCGTGCTTTTTGGAAAGATCGGACAATCGTACAAAGTGGAATTGTTGAATGATTTGAAGACAAAGGGAACAACGAAGATGGCGCCGGAAGAGGCGACAGATCTCGACCCTGCAAATCCCGCAGTCGCCTCAATCTACCGTACAGGAGACTTTGTAGATCTATGTCGCGGTCCTCACGTCGGCAAAGCGTCGGAGATCGGCGCGTGGAAGCTCACGAAAGTCGCGGGCGCATATTGGCGCGGCAAAGCGGAAAATCCGCAGATGCAACGAATATACGGTTGGTGTTTCGCTACACAGGCGGAGTTAGAGGAGCATCAAAAGATGATGGACGAAGCGGAAAAACGCGATCATCGCATAATCGGACCGGCGCTAGGGCTTTTTAATTTTCATCATTACGCTCCGGGAATGCCGTTTTTCATGCCAAAGGGCATGGTCGTGCGAAACGAGTTGATGAAATTCGTGCGCGAAATTTCATACGGCGAAGGTTACTCCGAGGTTCAGACTCCGCAGATTTTTGATTCCGAGCTGTGGAAAACGTCCGGCCACTGGGAGCATTATCACGGCGACATGTTCACAATGACGGTGGACGATAAGGATATGGCGGTAAAGCCAATGAATTGTCCAGCGCATATGTTGCTTTTCAAGATGGGATTGCATTCGTACCGTGAGCTCCCAATCCGCATGGCTGAAACCACGATTCTCCATCGCAACGAATTATCAGGTGTTCTCGGTGGGCTGACCCGCGTACGCGCGTTTTCGCAGGACGACACGCATATTTTCGCGCGTCCGTCGCAGGTTCAACAGGAGGTGGTCTCGCTTTTGGAACGAGTACGAAAAGTTTACGAAGCGTTTAATCTTCCTATCGCTGAAGCCGTCCTATCCACTCGTCCGGAAAAGTTTATGGGTGAAAAAGAAACGTGGGACAAGGCCGAGGAAGGTCTCCGTCAAGCGCTTACCGAGTCCGGCATACCGTTCGGCGTTAATGAAGGAGACGGCGCGTTTTACGGCCCGAAGATAGACATACGCGTCAAAGACGTGATCGGCCGCAAATGGCAGCTCGCCACGGTTCAGTTGGACTTTCAGATGCCGCAACGGTTCGAGTTGGAATACGTGGAAGAAGACGGCTCGCGCCAGACGCCGGTTGTCATCCACCGCGCAATCCTCGGATCAATCGAGCGGTTCCTCTCAATCCTCATCGAGCACTACGCCGGAGCGTTTCCGTTGTGGCTCGCGCCTGAGCAGGTGAGAGTTCTACCTGTCGCGGATCGCCATTTAGAATTCGCAGAAAAACTCTCTGCAGAACTTTGCGAGAGCGGTTTTCGTGTGGACGTTGATCGAACTGTAGAATCCGTAGGAAAAAAGATCCGAAACGCTGAACACGAAAAAGTGCCGGTCATGCTGGTGGTTGGAGACAAAGAGGTCGGCGGAGAAGATCTTACGGTTCGCCGACTCGGACAAAAAGACCAAAAAACAATCTCAAAACCGGAACTCTTCAAAGAATTACGGTTAGAAATCGAGAGCAAACAATAGAATACGGGAACGCGACTATTTAAGGTAAAAGACAACCTCTGCTATAATAAGAGAGACTCATCATGTAGGAGGAATATATGCTTGAAAACACCATAAAACGTCAAATTACTCATAGGGACGTTGCAGAGTACTTTTTGGCATTAGCGAATGAAACTGGAGGGACAATTACCAATCTTAAATTACAAAAGTTGGTTTACTACGCCCAGGCTTGGCATTTAGCGAATTTTGATAAGCCATTGTTTGATGCGAAATTTGAGGCATGGGTACACGGGCCGGTAATTCCCGGGCTTTATGAGGAATATAAGAGTTTCGGTAATCAACCGATTGTTAAAGAAATAGAATTTAAGGATGTTGTTTGCCGCTTTGAATCAGAGACGATTAGCTTTCTAGATGAACTAGCGAAAATCTACATGCCATTTGATGGTTATGCACTAGAGCTGATGACTCATAGCGAAGGACCATGGGAGGATGCGCGGCGCGGCATTGAACCTGACGCTAGGTCCAGCGCAGTAATAGACGAAGAAAGGATGAGGGTTTTTTATGCGGAAAAAATCAGTAACAATAAAACCAACGAACTTACCAAGATCCAGTGAGCGAGTCGTTTCCAGTCCGTACACGGATAAAAAGGTATTGTTTAGTTTTCAACGATTGCAAGAGAAGGAGCAAAAGTTTCTTTTTTCCAATCAAGAAAAAGAGTATTTTTTAAAGTTAATTGAGAGGATGAAAAGTATTTCAGGCATGACGAGGCAGGAAATGATTTCGCAAAATACTAGAGCGCTAAGATGCCACAATATCGAATTTTCAGATTCCAAAGTTTCAGAAAGCACATTTGGAGTAAAGGGTGAGGATGTCGATGACGACGCTTGGCAATTTCAAATTTCATCAAACGCACACGGTAGAGTTCATGGATATTTCATAGAAAATGTATTTTACATAGTTTGGTTGGATCCGAAGCATGAATTATATGAAGTTTAGTTTAATCGCCTATCACTAAAATCAGCACGAAATAACTATGGCCACTCTCAACTTCAAAGGAAAATCTGCTGTCTGGAATCATCATCTCTCCGTTCCGTATCACACGCTCGAAAAGGATGCGAAGAAGTCGCTCAAGGGCGAGAACGACTCCGAGAATATCATCATCGAGGGCGATAACTTACTCGCGCTCAAAGCACTCCTGCCGCAATATCAGGGCAAGGTAAAGTGCATCTACATTGACCCGCCGTACAACACAGGCAACGAAGGGTGGGCTTATAACGACAACGTAAGCAGTCCGACGATCAAAGAGTGGGTTGGCAAGGTCGTGGGCAAAGCAGGCGAAGACCTGACGCGACACGATAAATGGCTCTGCATGATGACACCGCGTCTCAAATTATTGCGTGAATTACTAACTGAAGACGGATCAATTTTTGTGAGCATTGATGATAATGAACAGCATCACTTACGAGATTTGATGGATGAGGTTTTTGGTGAGCAAAATTTTGTTACTAACATTATTTGGCAAAAGAAATATAGCCCACAGAATGACGCGAAATACTTTTCGGATATGCACGACTTCGTCGTGGTTTATGCCAAGAAAAAGAATTACGGTAACGACGCTTCTGGCTGGGTGAGAAATCTTATCTCACGAACCGAAGAACAGGATGCAAGATATAAAAATCCAGACAATGATCCGCGTGGCTCTTGGAAAGCGGCAGATTTTTCCGTGAAAACTTATTCGAAGGAGTACGATTATCCCGTTACAACCCCATCCGGTCGAATCGTGAACCCGCCAGCCGGACGTGCGTGGGCGACCTCAAAAGAAAATTTTGAGAAGTGGAAGATGGATAACCGCATCTGGTTTGGAAAAACAGGAGGCAACGTCCCATCAGTGAAAATTTTTCTTTCCGAAGTGCAAGCTGGAACAGTGCCCCTTACGATATGGCTTCGTGCAGAAGTTGGTGACAATGAATCTGCAAAAAAAGAAATCAAAGAGTTATTTCCTGAAATCCAGCTACCCTTTGAGACGCCTAAGCCAGTTACATTACTCAAGAAGATTATCCAACTATCAACTGAGAAGAATTCGATAATTCTCGATTCTTTTGCCGGTTCAGGCACTACGGCTCATGCGGTGTTAGAACAAAATAAGGAAGACGTTGGCAGCCGCAGATTTATCCTCGTCGAAATGGAGGACTATGCCAACACCATAACCGCCGAACGCGTACGGAGGGCGGTTAAAAAAGACAATACGAAAATGGGCTTCACCTACAACACTCTCGGATCATCCATAGACGCAGAAAATCTCCTCGCTGGAAAACTGCCAAGCTACAAAGAATTTGCGAAGTACGTCTACTATCTTGCGACTGGCAAAAACCATACTGATGAAACAAAGATCAAAGAGCAAAACGCACTCGTTGGCAAAGGAGAGAGCGAATCAATATATTTGATCTACAAGCCGAATATGGAGGCGCTCAAAACACTCGCAATCACGCTCGACTGGGCGCAGGAGGCGCAGAAAAAGGACAAGGGGCGAAAGATCGTGTATGCACCCGCATGTTACTTGGATGAGGAGATGCTCGACCAGTACGGCATCAAATTCGTTAGCATCCCATACAATCTCTTTGAAAGGGCTACCTAGCTATGCTGAAGGATTATCAAAAGCGGGTTATAAAAGATGTTGAAGATTTTTTTGGATATCTGGGTACGCATCGAGCGTCCGGCGTGCCCGATTTTGTTTCTATCGGTTTCGCGATGAACGAGAAGTATAGACAATTCCCCGATAGACCGATCACGGGCAAAGGAAAGATGTACCCGCGCGTCTGCATCAAGATGCCGACAGGAGGCGGAAAGACGCTTGTAGCGGTTGAGACGATCCGCGCCTACCAAAACCTTTTAGCGAACAAAAAGAACGGGCTCGTCGTTTGGATCACGCATCGTGAACAGATCTATCGTCAAACGATTGAAAATCTTCAGAATAAAAGCCATCCGTATCGGCAATTTTTGGATCAAGCCAGCGGCAATCGCACGCTCATTTTAGAGAAAGGCCAAACGCTTCGACGGCAGGACGTGGAAGAAAACCTCGTCGTCTTGATGTTGATGATCCAGTCGGCAACACGGGACACGAATAAAATGTTTGAGGACAGCGGCTACACGGACTTCTTCCCGCCAGAAAACCGATACGACCTGCACGCGGATATGCTCAAGGTCATCCCGAACCTCGACACGACTTCCGACACTTTGTTTGGCCAGATGCAAATCAAGACGAGTTTAGGCAACACGATCCGCACACTGGAACCGCTGATCATCGTAGACGAGTTTCATACGATGTTTACGGATAATGCCCGCGCGACACTCGACGGACTCAATCCGTCCGTGATCGTCGGGCTTTCGGCGACTCCGAAGCGCGGTATGAACATCGTATCCTCCGTCACTGGCCGCGACCTCAAAGCCGAGGACATGATAAAACTCGACCTGCACATTATCCCACCGACACACGATGGAGACTGGCGTGCCATGCTCGCAGGCATAAAAGCGAAACGCGAAGAACTCGAAAAGAAAGCTCACAAGCTTGAACTCAACGAAGGCGTCTACATCCGACCCATCGCGCTCATCCAAGTGGAACGAACGGGGAGGGACCAACGCGGTTCGGGATTCGTGCATAGCGAAGACGTGCGGGAGCTCCTTGTCGTTTCCGGCGTTGCCGCACATCAGATCGCGGTAAAATCCAGCACGCTCGACGAGATCAAGGCACAGAAACTTCTCTCAAAGGAAAGCGAAGTCCGCTATATCATCACCAAAGAAGCTCTCAAAGAAGGATGGGATTGTTCCTTCGCGTATATTCTTGGCGTCATCCCAAACGCGCGGAACGGTTCATCCATGACGCAACTTGTCGGACGTATTCTTCGCCAACCATACGCGAAAAAGACTGGCGTGCCAGAACTTGATGAGAGTTATGTATTTTTTGCGAGTGGTCACGTCCAAGAAGTACTCGATCATGTAAAAAATGGTTTTGAAGACGAAGGGTTGGGAGACGTATCTACAGGCATTGAAATTCGCGATACGCGCGGTGAAGTTATTAAAGCTCCCAAATCTGTCCGCATCAAGAAGAATATCTTGCAAAAATATCCCGAGTCATTGTTTCTTCCCGTCTGGCTCGTAAAGAACGGCAAACCGACGCGGCGCTTCTCCTACGATGCAGACATCAAACCAAACATTGATTGGGACGAGACAGAAATTGAAAAGTGGCTCAAAGGACTCCTACCGACCATTGGCAAATCAAAGAAGACGCAACTGGAAATGATCGTCGGCTTGGAAGGTCAAAAGCAGGCACGCGAAACAACGATAAATGAATCCGTCCGTTTCGATACCCTGTATCTCACGCGCCGACTTTCGGAGACGGTTGAGAATGCTTTTGTCGCATACAGTATTGCAAAACAGGTATTTACGATCCTCGCAAAAACGGCAGAGCAGGACGTTTTGGATAGCGATGCAGGATACATCGCACGCGAACTCGAAAAACATCTCCGCGCCCATCAGAAAACGCAAGAAGAAATCACATTCGCATCGTTACTCAAGAGCGGAAAGATGGAGCTTGCCGTCTCCGACGATCCTGCTATCGGCTACACAATGCCAGACACAGACATGATCGAAAGCAGTCTCGGATCGTCGTACTCCCTTACGCTCTACGAAGATGTTGACCCAAGCTCATTGAACACGCTTGAAAGTGGCGTAGCGCGTTACATCGAGCAAAGCCATAACGTCATTTGGTGGACACGCAATAAAGTCGGACACGGTTGGTACGCGATACAGGGTTGGCAACGTGGAAAAATTCGTCCTGACTTTATAATCGCCCGCAAAAACGAGAGCAACGAACTCGAGTTTGTGTATGTAGTCGAAAGCAAAGGTGAACAGCTCATGGGAAATGCCGACACCGAATACAAAGAAGCCGTCTTCAATCGCATCAACGGAATGAAGGGAAAGATCGCACAGGTACGCACTCGCCTCACGACCATGAAGCTAAACGACCGCTTCGACTTCGAGTTGATCCCGCAGGGGGAGGAAGAGAGGCGACTAAGAGCAAAGTTATAACAATAGTCGATATGACTCTAGCGACAGTAATAAAAATTTTACGATTGGTGATTGGGCGGATTGGAACGATCGTCAAATGGTTGATTGTCTTGATTTGGTTTACTCAAACTTTAATAATAGTACGGATTATCTCGTCGACTCCATTTAAACAAACGATCAATGTTGGACAAGAACAGAAATATTCTTTTGTATACTTTGTGGCTTCGACGGCCGTATTTCTTCTCATTTTATTTTTTCACGAAGCCAAGAATGGAGTGCGGATAACGGCGTTGGGATGGGCGTGGAAGTTCGTAAAGTATATCCTTCAATTATTTGAAATAGTTATCGGTGTATTCATCGCCGGAGTAATTTTTTCTGTGGATTCAGGGAACACTTGGCTTCGGTTGTTCTTATTACTTCTTGGATTTTCTTGTTTTCTTATTGTTGAAAAAGCAAAAGAGTTGGTCGAGAAAAGAAAAGGAGAATTTATATAAAAAAACTCACATTCATATTAAATTTGATGAAATTTGACCTTCTGGTCGGTGTATTCGATGCTTGATTCTCAAACCCTCCATCTTCGCTGTTGCGCTGTCGATGTCATTTTGCGTCGCTTCACTCCGGCTAAAACGTCCTTTGGACCGACCGGTTCTGAAAGGATACTAGAGAGCAACGCGTTGTTGTCTATTTTTAGCTTCTTGGCGTATCCCATGACTTTGTCGTGGTAACTCTTTTCAGCCGCTTGATCCTGTTTCTCGTGCGCCTCCATGTAACGCGCGACAAGGAAAACGAAGTTTGTCGCCGCATTGCCATCGCCTTCGAACATGGAGGTTTCGGCGCTTAGGGAGCTTGCAGCCAAAGCGTCCTTATCAAGTCGTGTATTTACCAAATCCCAAAGTCTGTCGGCATTTTTAACCATACCTTTTGCTTTGTCTATCGTCATCATGGATTCTTGTTGTTCCGCTTCCGACTTTTTGTATGATTCCATTAGTGACGCTGGAGGCGGAGGTACTTCTTCTGTTATTTCGACATCCGCATCTTCCGGACTAAGTTCCATTACTTCCTCCGGAATCTCCTTAGCTACCTCCTTTTTCGGAGCCCTGCGCCTTCTCTCGTGCGGTGCGCGTTCGTCTTTTGCCGCAAGGCCGTGCTCGATTTTGCTGATCGCCTCACGATAACGATCGTATTCCGTAGTTTGTCCGGCGATGTGGGAGAGACTGTTTAGTAAACGAAATTTCAAGCCGCTCATGAAACCTTTGAATCCGGGAACCGTTCCGTTCATCAACGCTTCGGGATGTGCGCCGTATTTTTCTTCGATCTGTTGCACTATAGCTTTTGCTTGCTTGGAAGCCGGTGCTACCTTTTTTTCTTTTTCAACTTCCGTTGCGTGAACTCCTGCACCGTATCGAAGTTCGTATTTTGCGTTGCGCGCCTCCATCTTGCTCGCGCGAATTCCCGCCTCGACTTCGTTTAGAGTCTTGAGGTTGGCATCCAATATATCTTGCACGTCCTCGTCTTCCGGCAGTGAGCGAGCTTCGGCTTGAAGATTTTCTATGCGGTTACGGATCGAGCCAAGTTCATGTCCGTAATAATCCATTCGTTCATCTGAGATTTTGCCTGAATTCAACTCGTCCTTAAACTCTTCAAGAATAGAGCCAGCAAGGTCGCGCTCAAGAATCGATCTTTTTTGAAACTTTTCCGCCGGTGGGCGCATTTGTTCACGAATCTGGTCTGCTCGCAACCTTGATTCCTGCCGTTCTCTCTTGGCCTCGCGCTGTTGTTCCAGTACGCGCGACGAAAGCTCAACCTTAGCTAGCTCCGGTAAAGGAGGTACTCCTAGTTGTTCCGGTGGTTTGTGTGGCGCGACGTGTTCTTCACGTTCTGATTTTGGCGTCGGTTTAAGCTTTTTGAGCAAGTCACTCTCTAGATTTTTCATATAGCGAGAATAATACCATATTTGAAATATGGCACGCAACAAAAAAGGTTTTCTGTGTCATTCCCGCGTAGGCGGGAATCCAGTTAATAGGTGTATTCTTCACTGTCTGGATTCCCGCCTACGCGGGAATGACATGAATAGTACGCGGGAATTACATTGTTGATATCAAAAACGCCCCTGTTGATAGAGGCGTTTTTTGTTTGTTTTATGCTTTTACTATCTTTGCGAACACGTTCGGGTAATTCCGCGCGATCTCCGACAGTGACTTTCTGTCGAGTGCGATTCCTCGCTTTTTGAGATCTCCTATGAGTTTTGAGAAAGTTGTTCCGAGCTTTCTGGCCTCCGCGTTGATTCGGATTTGTTGTAAACCGCGGTTGTTTCGCTTTTTGAGCTTGCGGTCTCGGTATGCGTTGGCACCCGACTTTGTCGCGGCTACTTTCGCGAGAGTTATTTTTGACTTGCGGCCCCACATCATTCCTTTTGTGCGGGCAAGTATGTTCTTTCGGCGCTTGATGCGGTGCGTTCCGCGTTTTACTCGTGGCATATTTGGTTAAATAAAGTTTGCGCGGATTTTAGGAATTCGGCATCGCCTTTCTTATTGTTTTTGAGTACACCTTTGCAACCTCCTGATCGCGACGCTTTTTTCGTGTGATCTTTCCAGGGTTTCGCGTATTGAAGTGATCTTGTCCGCCGTGGCGTTTCATAAGCTTACCGGTCTTTGTGATACGGATACGCTTAGAGATTGTTTTGTTGGTCTTGAGTTTCATAGAAAGTTTTGCAATAGACTTTACGGACTTTATAGACTTTACGGACTTGCGACTTACCTAGCTTTTTCGTCCTATGATGGCCGAGACGTTTCCGCCCTGGCGCTTCACTTCTTGCTCGGTGTAGAGCGTATAGCTTAGTTCGATTCGATGAATAAAATCTTCAATTCGTTTTACCGCGATTTCACCGTGCGCTTTTTCTCTGCCGCGCAAAATGATCTCGATTTTAAGTTTCTGTCCCTCTTTAAGAAAACCCAGTGACTGTTCAAGTTTAACGTCTTCGTCGTGAGCTCCCATTTTGACCGACAGGCGGATTCCTTTTACTTCGACTTTTTTAGCGTGCGCTTTTTGGCTTCGAGATTCCTTATCCTTTTGATATTTGAATGCACCGTAGTCGAGAAGCCGGCAGACCGGTGGTTCCTCTTTTGGAGAAACCTCGACCAGATCGTACTCGCGTTCGCGGGCCAGATCCAGCGCCTTGGCGATCGGGAGTACTCCGAGGAAAGCTCCTTCATCGTCAATCACCCGGACTTCCGGGCTTTGGATTTGCTGATTGACGCGATACTGCGCGCCCATCGGCTTTTGCGGAACTCGCCGCTTGTAGTGAATACGCATTTTTTTGGTGGAGATGGGGGGAGTCGCACCCCCGTCCGGATCGTTCTCACAAAACGTTCGTGCACAGGCTTGGTTCGCTCAATTGGTTTCGGCCTACGGCGTTCGAGCGAACGAGAACCGTGAGCCAACATATCCGGCCTGTCGATCTACTGCGGGATATGAGCGCGTAGATCCGTGTCGCGTGATCTCGCCTAGACGAGATTTTACGCGACGAGCCCGAAATATGACGATCCAATCCGCGCCGTCGGGCGGCGTAGCGGGGGATCGTGGCTGTAACCCTTAGGCTAGAGCCATTGCGAATGAAGGCACGCGAACCGCCGAAGCGATCGCATTCTTCACTCGGGTCAAGACGTTGGCAATTGTCTTTGTTTGAAACGGTTTTACGAGACGTTTCGGCTCGGCCTGCACGTTGTGAAAGAAGCGGCCGTCAAAGCTCGGCATCCCCGTGTTGGTAGAATCTGGAATCTAGCGATTAGGATCTAGGTTTTTTCATCCCTAGATACTAGATTCTTTTCTCACTTCACGTTCAATGTCTCGTTTTTTGAGTTTTTCGCGCTTATCGTATGATTTACGACCGCGACAAAGCCCAAAAGAGAGCTTGATGTGACGACCGCGAGAATACAACGATAACGGGACCAGTGTCAATCCTTTTTGTTGTATTTTTCCAATCAAGGAGTTGAGTTCCTGGCGCCGCAAAAGGATTTTTTTATCTCGTGTTGGGTTATAAAAATCCATCTTTCCCGCCTTGGAATATACGGATACATGCACGCCGATCAGCCATAACTCGTTTCCGCGAAACCCAATATATGATCCTGCCAGCCGTGCGCCGCCATCTCTTATGGATTTCACCTCGTGCCCGAGCAGCTCAAGTCCGCCATCGAACGATTCGAGGATATCGTAGTCATGGCGCGCCTTGCGGTTTTCGGCGAACACGGGATTATCCGAATGTTTCTTGGAAGTCATTGCAGTAGAGTATCTCATGTTTTCCGTCATTGCGAGGAGGCATGTGCGACGTGGCAATCAAGTACCTTGTCATTGCGAGCCCCAGCAGGGGCGTGGCAATCTAATCAGAGGAAATTTCACTCTTATTAGATTGCCACGTCGTTGCTACTCCTCGCAATGACAGGTTTCCTTTCTTCAAAGGACTATAGCGTGTATAATAGAAACAAACTCATTTATTATTTTTTTTATGCCATCGGTAAAAACTAAGATTTCTACGAAGACGAGTACGCAAACGAAGGTACTTGTCGCTACAGTTGCAATGTTAATGTTCGGACTTGCCGCAGTCGGGTACGGATATGGATTCACCTCGTTTAATATAAAGAAAAGCGCGGCCGTAAAGAGCTTTATCAAGCCGAGTCCCGCGCCTTCGAAAATAGAAGGATGCGCGGCAATAGGAGAGAAGGCGGCTAGTTACGTAATGGGCTGTTGTAATATTAATGCGCTCGATCCTGTTTCAGGATACTGCATAAAGAAATCGGGATGCGCAGAGCAGGGTCAGACAGCCGGAAGTTTTATCAGTGGTTGTTGCATGGGTTTGGAGAACGTTGGTGGAATCTGCAAACAAACGTGTGCCGACTTTTGGGAGAAAGCTGTGTCCGCTGAAAATCCAAGCGGAAAGTGCTGCGCGGATTTGGTAGTAGACGGCGAAGGAAAGTGCGTAGCTCCGTAATTAGCGCGGTTGATAAAAACACATGTCCAATCACGAACGTACGATTATTGTTAAAACCTCAACGGTGTTTAAGGTCGTGTTTGTTTTGCTGGCGATGTGGTTCTTGTGGCTTGTGCGAGATGTAATCGCATTGCTTGTGGTCGCGCTGTTTTTGGCGGCGCTTATGCATCCTGCTGCGCGATGGGGAGCGGAACGTAGGATTCCGAAGGGCGTGACGGTTCTATTTATCTATCTATTTTTGTTTTCGCTTCTGGCCGCATCCATGGCGTTGATATTGCCGACCGTGGTACATCAAATCGGGAACCTGTCGAAAACGCTTGGATCATCAATCGTTTCACTTTCTTCAAGCGTGGACAGTCTGCGCGAGTTTTCCCAACGATACGGACTCGCCGGAAATCTTTCCGTCGGTTTTGCCTCGCTTGAGCAGCAGACCTCTAACGCGGTGGCAGGATTGTTCGATACGCTAACGGGATTATTCGGAGGGATAGCAGGATTGATCGTCGTGTTGGTCATGGCGTTCTATATGGTTGTGCAGGAAAAAGAAGCCGTACGAATGTTCCACAGTCTTGTCCCGGAAAAATATCGCGACATGGCGGCGCGGCTAGTGTCTCAAGTGGAAGTGAAGATCGGCCGTTGGCTTATCGGGCAGCTTACGCTAAGTCTCATAATCGGCGTCGCGTACTACATCGGTTTATTGCTGCTCGGCGTGCAGAGCGCCCTTTCGCTCGCCATCTTTTCGGGATTTATGGAGTTTATTCCGTATCTCGGTCCAATCTTGGGCGGAATCCCAATAGTGCTGGTTGCGTTTAGCGCATCTCCCATACTGGCGGTTTTCGCACTCGGTCTCGTTATCATCATCCAACAACTTGAAAACCACATCATAGTTCCTAGGGTGATGCAGAAAGCCGTCGGACTCAATCCGATAATCAGTATCACGGCGGTATTGATCGGAGCGAAACTGTTCGGTATCGTTGGAGTGCTTCTTGCAATTCCTCTGGCGACTTCGCTCGTAGTGGTCTTGACGGAGATCTACAGGTATTATCAGGAAAAAACTTGAAGTTATTAAATAATGTCATGCGAGCCCCAGCAGGGGCGCGGCAATCTGATATTTCCGTCATTGCGTAGCCAATAGACAAAAAGGCGTGGCAATCTAATCTCCTCCGTCATTGCGAGCCCCAGTAGGGGCGTGGCAATCTTTTGAAGAAAATCATTACTCTGAAAGATTGCCGCGTCGTTGCTACTCCTCGCAATGACAGTTGATTAGATTGCCACGTCGCACAAGCCTCCTCGCAATGACAGTTGATTAGATTGCCACGTCGCACAAGCCTCCTCGCAATGACAGAGAAGTCAGATTGCCACGTCGTCTGCTGGCTCCTCGCAATGACGAAAAAATGAGCATGGTTATATTCATTCGTTTCCTTCCGTATTTAATTGCTGCACTGGAGGGCGTTGTTTTTGTTCAGCAGATTCTGCATCCGTTAAGTTATCCGTGGATTGTGTTCATTGGAGTAGCCGCGCTCCCCGTGGCCGCAGCAGTTATGACTTTTCGGCGCGTTCCTTTCATGGATATGCTGGAAAAAATGACGCCGTCGTTCGTACTACTAGCTTCTTTGGCATTCGGTCTTTTGTTGGCGGAAACGAGAATAGCATACGGAGTGATCGTGGTTCTCTCGATTATGACGACGTTGATTTCTCTCGAATTGTTGTTTACGCTTGCATTCAATCAGACACGTTATCCGGTAAACGCGTTATCTCGTGTGAATATCGGATACGTTCCAATCGCCATTTGGTACACGGCTGCAACTTCTAGCGGTCTATTGATTTTTTTGCACGTGAGCAAGATTTGGCATCCGGTATTGATGGTTGTGTTGGGAACGATATTGTTTCGTACCACCGGACACCCTGGAGCGACTCGTCAGCAGAATGCGATATGGACGGCGCTTGGCGCTCTCATAGGGTTGCACGTCGGTTTACTTGGTCTGTTTTTGCCCGTCGAAATGCCCGTGCACGGATTTATCGCAACTATTGTTCTTTGTTCCGCTTTGCGCGTCAGACGATATATGTATGATCCGAAACCGTCCGGTAATCACGCGTGGATTGAGACAGCATCCGCTCTGGTTGCGATTATCGCGGTTCTTTCAACGGCGAAATGGCTGTAGGGGCGCATGGTAATGCGCCCGGTACGGGGAGGGCGGGACAAGCCCGCCCCTACGACGGGCGACTGTTCTGTAAATAAACATTCGTGTACCATTAAAGAAATGAAATTTCTTACGATGCCGGTAAATAGAGTTTTCGAAACAATCCTGCTCGCGATAGTAGCCGGAGGCGCTTCCGGAACGATCGCCGCTTTTATAGTAACTCCTACAAGAACGATCGTCCGCGATATTACAACGGTGACTTCAACTGTCGCCGTAGCAACGTCAACGGAATCGGCCGAGCCGTCGCTAGTTCGTCTTGAGCCGGAAATTCCAAAGCCGCTGATCCCCCCGACGTTCGTGTCTCGACGCGCGAGCCCGGTTTTTTCGTTGTACCGCAAACCCCGCGGAACGGTGCCGGAAGACCGTACGCTTTCGGAAGATCGCGAACTTGGGCAAGCTGTCGCTTTGACTTCCGACGGTTGGCTGGTGACATCGGCGTCCGTAATCTCGTCGCTTCGGCTTTCGGATATTGTAGTGTGGGTGGATGGGAGAAGCGTTCCCGTGGAACGAGCGTTTTTTGACACGATAAATGGAACCGCGTATTTGAAAATACAGGCGAATGATTTGACGTCTCCTGCGTTCGGACAAGTCTCCGATCTTTTTGTGGGCTCTGAAACATGGATCGAGAAGCGTGCGTTCGCACTCGAGCCGGGCTTGGTTCTTTCTCTTCGCGACAATCTTCCTTCCATCAATTCTGTTTCGAGTGAAATAGCGGCTCGTCGCATCCGAGTAAGCGGCATTACTCGCGACAAAGATCGCGGCGCGCCGGTTTGGAACGCGAAGGGCGCGTTAATCGGTATAGTGGAAAGCGCGACAGGGGAGCCGATCACGATCGTTCCGGTTTCGACTATTTCGGATTCCTTTACTCCGTTGTTGCAGCAGGGGACTATTTCGCACGCGCTTCTTGGCGTCACGAGCATTGATTTGAGTTCATGGAAAATAGACGGCGATCGTGGAACTTTGCCGTCGCGCGGATCTTTGATTAAAGAAGTCGTAAAGAAATCTCCGGCAGCTGTCGCGGGTTTGAAAATCGGCGATGTGATTTTGCGCGTTGATCGTGATATCATAGACGGGTCGGTTGACTTGGGAGAATTATTGTCCGAGTACCGTCCGCAGAACGCAGTTAATTTCCGCGTACTTCGAAACGGAGAAGAGATCGACGTTTCGGTTACGCTTGGATCGCACGTCACCAGCGTGCCATTGAAATAAATTTTATGCCTTCTAATCCCGCCCGTGTTTTTTTACGGTCATGGCGACTCGTTGCCATGAGCACTGCCGCCGGCTTGGTTTTGGCAGTGGCATTCTCGTTGGTGCAACCGCTCAAGTATTCCTCGACCGTCCGGCTTCTCATAACGCAAACCAACGTAACCGGACTTGATCCGTACACTGCCGTAAAGTCGACCGAACGCATCGCGCAAAACTTATCCGAAGTTTTATACACGTCCAGTTTTTTCAACGCGGTAACTTCAGACACTCAGATAGACGGGAGTTATTTTTCAACGGACGAAATCACAAAACGTTCGCAATGGAAGGAGACGGTTTTAACATCCGTAACTCCCGGAACCGGCGTCATGACCGTAACGGCGTATCATCCAAAACGAGCACAAGCCACTGTACTGGCTGTAAGGGTTGCGCAGGAAATTGCCAACCAAGCCCCAAACTATTTCGGCTATTCGGTTCGAGTTCAGATTATAGACGATCCGCTTCCATCCCGCTTTTTCGCAAAACCTGATTTCATAACAAACGGCCTTTTTGGCGCCATGGTTGGATTTTTAGCGGCCTCCGCCTGGGTTTTGGGAAAATCAAGAGAGGTGTAAAATTGGGTGCAAAGTGCCGAGTTTCGAGTATTGTCATTGCGTAGCCAATATACTAAAAGGCGTGGCAATCTAATCCCTCCGTCATTGCGAGCCCCAGCAGGGGCGTGGCAATCTTTTCCACTCGTCATTGCGAGCCCCAGCAGGGGCGTGGCAATCTAATCAGAGGAGATGTCCCTC
>JBBTQP010000054.1:0-7458 GCA_038065635.1 Patescibacteria group bacterium
GCGGATCTCTCCTATTTATCCACAATGCTGGTCTAGACAGACCAGACCACTATAGATATTTGTTCACCGGAGCATACACTTTCAAGTAATGAAGTGCTATCTATTTTAAGAGAAAAGTTGATTGAAGTACCAATGAAGGTAGAAACAGGTAAAACTAGGGGATCAAAAATACCAGTTCCTGTCTTGTTCGGACTTAATAATAAAATTGATCAGCACTTTGATGCAGATGCTTTAAGCTTGGACGGAACAATCGTATTAGAAGTAGAGGCGGGTAGAGCAGTCGATAATTATCAATTTCTAAAAGACATATTTCAAGCGTCAATGATGTACGGTGTTGAATATTTGGTTTTAGCTGTTAGAAATGATTATCGTAAGCACGACGATTTTAGAAAGATATATACTTTTCTTGAGACATTGTATATAAGCAACAGACTACATTTGCCGTTAAAAGGCATTCTTTTGGTTGGTTATTAGACAAGCGAGGTCAATTATTTTTTGAATACATAAGATTATTGAAAGATAAACAGCCATCTTTTTTTCTTGCTGAAAATGTTTCAGGCATTCTACATCCTAGACACAAAGAAGCTTTTGAAAATATCTTAAAACAATTTGAGAATGTCGGCTATAATATTAGTTATAGATTACTTAATGCAAACGATTACGGTGTGCCACAAGACAGACTGCGCGTAATTATTGTCGGATTTCATAAAGAGAAGGTTGGTTATTCTTTTGAATTTCCAAATCCATTACCGCATAAACCGACGTTAAAAGAAACAATATCTGATTTGCGTTTAGCAAAACCAGCAAAACAATTCAACAAAACAAATGGTGATTTAGAAATTCCAAACCATGAATATATGAACGGTGGATTTTCAACGATATATATGTCACGTAATAGGGTTAGAAGTTGGGATGAGCCTTCTTTTACCATTCAAGCTGGCGGTCGCCATGCTCCAATCCACCCTCAAGCACCGAAAATGATGTTTGTTGAGCAGAATAAAAGAATATTTATGCCAGGCAAAGAGCATTTATACCGCCGACTTTCAGTCAGAGAGTGTGCAAGAATACAGACATTTCCTGATGCATTTATTTTTAAGTATCGTGATGTTGCAGACGGGTATAAAATGATCGGTAATGCCGTGCCGGTTCAATTTGCATATAATATAGCAAAGAAAATATTGTCGAATCTTTTGAATATTAAGAGGACTGGTATTGAAATATATGAGGAGAAAAAACAAGTTATTAATATACCCGTGTTTCAATAACACAAGAACAATTGTGTTACAGGGTAAAGCAATAAATGAATAATCAAATAAATTATACATATGATGTCCGAAAAATCACCTTCGTTGGAAAGCAACGAGAGTCGCGAGGAAAAAATGGTTAGGATTTTTAGAGAAAGAGGGTTGGGAGACGCGGAGGCGATGAAGCTTTTGATTGAATGGACGCAGGAGCGTGAAGCGAAAAATGAAAAATCAGAAGATCGTACGGAGGCGCGTATCCTGTTTGAGCTTGACCGCGCACGTTTGTATATTGAAATAGGAAACCACGATGGAGCTGGAGAAGCGTATGAAGATGCCAGAACAATGGCATGGAACGAAAATAGGCATGAACTTTATCAAACGATAATGGCAGAGATGGATAAACTTGATCAAGATTTCGCATAACAAAAATAGAACAACTTTTGGCTCTATTATAATTAGGCGTTGATCGTTTAGCGATTATCGTTTATCGTTGAACGATCATATATGCCAGAACCAACATCGAACCGTCCGGATTTTCCAAAGATGGAAGAGGAGATATCCGCTTTTTGGGATAAGCAGAGGATTTTTGAGCGGTCGATTGAGGAACGATCCGAAAAAAAAGAGTTTGTTTTTTATGACGGGCCTCCGTTCGCGACAGGAATGCCGCACTATGGCCACCTGCTTCAGTCCGCATTGAAAGACGCGGTGCCGCGATATTGGACCATGAAGGGTTACCGCGTGTTGCGTCGCTGGGGGTGGGATTGTCACGGGTTGCCTATCGAGAACATGATAGAGAAGGAACTTCATTTGAATTCAAAGCGCGACATCGAGAATTACGGTATAGAAAAATTCAACGCCGCCTGCCGCGCCTCCGTCAGCACATACGAAAAGGAATGGGATCGTTATATCAAACGCTTGGGTCGGTGGGTGGATTTTGAAAATTCGTACAAAACCATGGACAACGATTACATCGAGTCCGTGTGGTGGGTGTTCTCCGAGCTTTATAAAAAATCTCTCGTATACAAAGACCGGCGAGTTTCACTTTATTGCCCGCGTTGCTCCACGCCGATCTCCAACTTCGAGACCACGATGGGGGACTCGTATGAGGATCACGAAGATCCGTCTGTGACTGTTAAGTTCAAAGTGCGTGGAGCGGAAAAAACTTATCTTCTCGCATGGACGACCACGCCTTGGACCCTTCCTGCGAACACCGCGATCGCCGTACATCCCGAACTCGAATATCTGAAAGTTCAAATTGTAAAAACAGGCGAGATTTTGATTTTTGCAAAGACTCGGATGAACGACGTTTTGCATGAATACTATCCGCTGGAGTCTGAAGCCGAAGTTCCGTTTGAGATTTTGGAAGAAGTCCACGGCGAAGATCTCGCAGGTCTCGAATATGAACCGCTCTATTCGTTCATGCCGCTCGATAAACCGGCGCATCGTGTTGTTGCGATGGAATATGTTAGCGCCGACGAGGGTACGGGACTCGTTCACACGGCTCCGGCTTTCGGTGAGGACGACTTCCATGCGTCGAAAGTTCACGATCTTCCGGTTTTGATAACGATTGACGACGAAGGTAAACAGAAGCCGGAGATGGGTCAGTTTGCGAATCTTCCGAGAAAGGAATCAAACGCTCCTATCATAGATGATTTGCGTTCGCGTGGGCTTTTGTTCGATAGCGCGGTGATAACGCACAGCGTTCCGGTTTGTTGGCGGTGTCATACAGTGCTTCTCTACAAGGCGCAGACGGCGTGGTTCGTGAATGTAACGAAAATAAAATCGAAAATGCTCGATACGGCAAAGAAGATCGATTGGCATCCGGAGCATTTGAAGGAAGGACGTTTTGGAAACGGGCTGAAATCCGCTCCGGATTGGTGCATTTCGCGAACGCGCTTTTGGGGAGCGCCGTTTCCGGTATGGGAGTGTTCGTCCTGTGAAGATCGCCGCGTCATCGGGTCGGTTGATGAGTTGAGAAAGCTTTCAAAGATGGAAAAGAACGAGGAGTTGGATTTGCACCGACCTTTCGTAGATCGCGTTGAACTTTCTTGCGAATGTGGCGGCGCCATGAAACGTATATCGGAAGTTTTTGATTGCTGGTTCGAGTCAGGAAGCATGCCGTACGCATCCATTCATTACCCGTTCGAGCGTAAAAAATGGTTTGACTCGCATTTTCCGGCGAACTTCATAGCCGAAGCGCAAGACCAGACGCGCGGATGGTTTTATAGCATGCACGTTTTGGCTACCGCGCTATTCGGCAAACCGGCATTTAAAGACGTTATCGCCACAGGCCTTATCATGGCGGAGGACGGGAAGAAACTCTCGAAATCTCTTAAGAATTTTTCCGACCCGTGGGAGCTTATGACGCGCGTCGGCTCCGATATCTTGCGTTTGTATCTACTTTCCTCTCCGGTGGTTCGCGCCGAGCAATTGAATTTTTCCGACAAGGATTGCGAGCAGTTGCAGCGCTCCGTTCTCGGCACGCTTTGGAACGTTAGCGCGTTTTATCAACTCTATGCCGGGAACGATCGCATTGAATTGAAAAAGCCGAAGTCGGCGCATCTTCTCGACCGATGGCTGTTCGCGCGTCTCGCGACGGTTGAGAAGGAAATGAGCGAAGCTATGGAACGTTATGACATAGTGGAGGCGTCGCGCGCCATCCGCCCGTTTATCGAGGACCTTTCAACTTGGTGGTTGCGGCGGTCGCGAGAGAGAATGAAGGGGGATGATGCGGATGACAAATTGGATGCGCTTCGAACGTTGCGTGAAGCACTGCTGGACTTGTCCGCGCTCATGGCGCCGTTCACGCCGTTTTATGCGGAGCGTTTGTATCAGGATATTGGCGGGGCGAAAATGTCCGTGCATTTGGAAAATTGGCCAAAACCGGACGAACGTTTGATCGATACTCAATTGTTAGAAGATATGACTTGGGCGTGCGAAGTGGTCACGCATGGGCTTGAAGCGCGCGTATCGTCAAAACTGCCGGTACGCCAGGCGCTCGCGTCTCTCAAGATTCGTTTTCGAGATATCACCATCGCCGATCGGCTCACCAAGCGCCAAGATTTGATCGCGCTCATCCGCGACGAGTTGAACGTGGAACGCGTCGACATCGAAGGAGGTGCGAAAGACTTGGAGGAACCCATGACTTGGGCAGTTGTGCTCGATACGGTTCTGACGCCGGAATTGAAACGAAAAGGGGCGTTGCGCGAGCTAATGAGGCAATACATGAATCTACGGAAAAACGCGGGCCTTAAGCCGAATGATCGTGTCACCGCCTTCGTTGCTTCAACCGAGACATCCGCATTATTATTTTTGAAGACAGCCGAAGAAGACCTAAAGCGCGAAATTCGCGCCGATAACCTTGAAATATCCGAAACGCCGGTAACCGGTTACGAGTTCGAGTCTGAAGTAAAAACACCGGAATGGACGTTTTCCGTGGGACTACGAAAGTCGTGAGGGGTTGACAAACGTTCAAAAAACGGCTAGGTTAATACTCCCAAGTCCGGTGATTTGGGGCGCTTGAAAACAGAATAGCTAGTAAGGAGTGTCTAATGGCAGAAGAGCCTTTCACCCCGTGCTTCCTAGTGATCGAGGGCGAAGATCCTCGGTACGAGTTGCGCGGCAAGCTCGGCGAAGGTGGAATGGCGGAAGTGTTTCGTGCCAAAGACCACCTGATCGGCGAGATCGTCGCGATCAAGATTCCGAAGGGCGAGCTGTACGATAACGCAGAAGCCGCCCCTCGGTTCAGGCGCGAGGCCTACGTTCTTAGCCAGCTGCAGCACCCCAATATCGTGAGGTTCCTTGATTGGGGGGTTTGCAAGAGGCAGAGGCAGGGCGGAGAGCGCAGTGACATCTTCTATGTCATGGAGTTCTTCGACGGAAGCGATCTGTCTGACATGATCGATAACTGCCTCATGGAGCTTGAAGATCGCCCGATCAAAGGGTCGCTTATTGCGTTCCAGGACATCGTGGATATTGTGCTGCAAATGCTCGATGCTCTGCACGAGGCTCATTCCAAGGGCTTCGTTCATCGCGACCTCAAGCCGGCGAACATCATGCTGTGCCGTGAGTTTGACGGGATCAAGGCCAAGCTTGCGGATTTCGGGATCGCCAAGATTCTGAAGAAACATGGGCTGCAAGCAGCGAACAGAACGACCTTGACCAAGGAGAACCGTTTTCCAGGAACGCCTACGTACATGGCGCCGGAGATGGCGAGAAACAACAGTCAGGTCGACGAGCGTGCCGATCTCTACGCGCTTGGCGCAATCGTGTACGAGATGGTGACCGGCAGGAGCACTGTCAGTGACATTGAAGAATGTTCACTCGACGTGTTCATCCGCTTGAATTCTGACGAGCCGTTCGCGGAGAACTTGTATCCGAGCAAGCTCTTCAAGGGAGTGGATTCGGCGTTGGAAAAGTGGATTCTCACTTTGCTCAAGCGCGATCCTGACGAACGGTTTCAAACCGCGCTGGAAGCGGCGCGGCATTTTCGGCAGAAGGTGGCTCGCATGCCCACCATCAGCCCTGTGCTGAACAAGCCAAAAACGTCCGGTATCAAGCGGATCGTTACGTTCTGCGCGTTCGTCGCCATCGCGCTTGGAATTCCGGTTGCCACGCTCTATCTATCTCCGATAGATGCTGTGATTGGTGGCGCGTCCGCCCCGGTCGTAAGCATGTCGGAAACATCGGAGAGAAGCGCGAAGGTCGCTGTCACGCAGCCGTCCGCTTCGGCAAGCGCAAAACCAACCACGGGTCTCACGCTCGCCGATCTTCCGGAACCGGATCGCGTACGTTTCCAGAAGGTCGTGAAGCAGATGAAGGTGCTTCGTCCGAAAACGAAGTGTCCGCGATCCTTGAAGCACGAGCTTCTGTACTTCGACGCGACGTATTTGTCGCTCGCGGACGTCAAGTACTGGATCGCGGGATGCTTCTACCGCGAAGGCCAGATCGAAAATGCG
Source organism: Patescibacteria group bacterium (assembly GCA_038065635.1). Taxonomy (GTDB): domain Bacteria; phylum Patescibacteriota; class Patescibacteriia; order 2-12-FULL-60-25; family 2-12-FULL-60-25; genus JAHJFW01. Next base: position 6,203 of record JBBTQP010000054.1, read on the forward strand.
GAGCTCTTCCACGAGCAGTACCGCGCTCTGTCAGGCGGCCTCGAAAAGCCGCCATGACCTTTCCCCCAAACGGTCCGCCCCTCGGACCGTTTTTTCTATAATTCCTCCGGCTTAATTCCGGCTTCCTCCAAAGTTTTGAGTAGTTTTTCCTCGAGATCTTTTGTAGCTTGAACCATCTCTTCTTCTGTTTTGTTTTCGTAAAATTCGGGTAAATGAGCGCTACCTATCTCACCAGCTAAAATCATAAGAGATTGGTAATTCTTTTTACTTTTTGTGAATGGAAGGAGTTTTTTAAAAGTCGCTCTCTTTTCCACGTTGTCCACTGCCTTATAGCAAATATCTTTCATCAAACGGATCTTTTCCAGCTGTTCCGAAAAAGCTTCTTTTTTCGTTCTTCTTAACTCTTTTTTCGCGGCTCGCGCTTGGATCGGGCTTTGTTCCCGTGTCTCCACTTGAATTTTTTCTCTCGTTCTTTCAATATTTTCATCATCCTCCCTTTGTGCCATTTCAGCTAACCGTTCACTTGGTTTGGATCCACTACTAGATTGTTGTTGTAAGAGCATGACTTTATACGCTATTTCTTTTGATAGCGCTCGTTTGAGTTCACTGACAGCACGCGTCGCATCCTCATAGCTCACAGCTCTTCCACCCTCCCCGAAATTTTTCACAACATCCTTCGGTTCATTGCCATCTATTAGGGCTTTCTGTAATTCTGAATCTAGTCGTTGTAGTTGAGTTTGGTAGCCTCTCAACCGAGTTAACGGATCACGCATTTCTTCTCCAGGGCTGTTCACCCTTTCATTTATCGAGGCCTGCTGTAGAATGGCGGTCTTATCTAAAGATTCATTTAATAATGCTTGGCGACGTTTCAATAAATCCGCCTTTTGTGCCTCTAGTATATCCGGATCTTCCGCATCAGCTTCAATGTTGACCTCAATGAGATCCTGCTCCTTTCTAAGTGCATCGTAGATAGCCGCCGGAGTTCCGCGATCTTTTTCAGGAATCGGTCTCATAGCATCAACGTACTTTCCTTCTTGGGCTGCGTCATAGGATGTCCTTTCAAGGACGTCCATGGGCTTTTTTTTACGATTCGCTCCAATTACTTCTTTAAGAGGAAACGGCATACTCGGATGTTCAAATTTTGTTCCCATAGCTTGAGTAGAGGATTATTTGTGAATAATAAGCTTGTATCGACCTCATTTTACCCCCAGTATGTAGAAAGTTGTCTACTCTGGGGGTTTTCTTTTTAGGGTAGA
>JBBTQP010000055.1:0-5490 GCA_038065635.1 Patescibacteria group bacterium
GATCCCCTCCATCCACGGGCTGAAGCCCGTGGATTTGCGGCGGAATATTAAAACATTGACGGAAAAAATTGGAACGAACCGCCGTTTGCTTTCCCGAAAAACTGAATTTGAATTTGTCCGCCCTTACGATTTAATTCCGAAATACAGGGCTTTTTGCGAAGCGAGACCCGCCGAAGGCGGGGCGAACGAGCAATCATCTCGTCCTGAAAAATCGTTAAGTTTTGATTGGTCGGGCTAGCGAGACTCGAACTCGCGACCTCTTGCACCCCATGCAAGCGCGCTACCAACTGCGCTATAGCCCGTAGGGAAAATAGCAATCTTTGACCAAAGAACGCCCAGCGCGGGCGTTTTTTCGCCTGGAGGGGTCAGAGAGATTTCGGAACCGCTCGTATAGGTGAGCACATCGTCATGAAGAGCGCGCCGGAACAGTACGCCTGAGGCGGACCATTCTGCCGTCTCCTCAAAACTGAACGCTGCGGGACCGTCATGGCTCCGCCACGGCGGATACCCAAATCGTAGTCCCAAGAACCGAATTAGCTCGAAATCTCATACCGACCGGTTCCCCCAGACATTTATAGAATGCCGTATGATTTATGTCGGGTCAAGATAAGAAAAAGGCCCCAAGAAGTCGGGGCGAGTGGTTGACGACGGGAGTTGTCGCCGTCAGTTCACCGGAGGCGGAAGAGAGCTGGGTTGCGGTAAGTCCGACGAGTCGTCGCGAGATTCACCGCGCCTCGCTTCCGACCTGAGCAGAGAAGGCATCTTCGCGATGCGAAGGATCACGAACGGCTTGCCCGACGAAAGGCGCCCTCTCGCGGAGAACAACGACTGATCACAAACCGTGATGTCGTCTTCCGAATCGTCAAGCGGCAAGAGCTCGAGCAGCATTCGAACCACGATGGGTTCGACCCATCCGCCGAATGCCTCCGCGGTGTTGTCGCTTAGTGCCACGTCGATCAGTTCGCCGACGTTGTTGATCTCGACCACGTCCCCCAAGAGCTCGTTGGCGGTTTTGCCTGTGTGTACGGCCCAACACAGGCACGCGTCGTTTACGCTCTCCGCCAGCTTCCCTGACTGTTCCGCAATGGTCTGCTTCACCATCCACTGCCGGATCAACTCCTTCAACGTTTCACGACAGCTGCTCGGCAGACTGGAGATGAAGATCTCCGACTCGACTCGTTCCAGATTCAACAGGACCAATCGCGCAATCCCCCGTTGCCATAGATTATCGCCCGAATCGTTCATGTTACCTCCGTTTCAAAAAAAGGTGCGCAAACAGCTCGACGAGAGTATCCGGGATCGTGTATCGCGTCAATCTAGGAACGTCATTGCGTAGCCAATATACTAAAAGGCGTGGCAATCTAATAATAGAAAACAATTTCTCTTATTAGATTGCCGCGTCGTTACTACTCCTCGCAATGACAAATTCCAATCGATCGTCATTATCCCAAAAACCACTTCGGGTCGTATTGCACGCGGTCGTTTACGTGTTCGTATTGGTATAACTCGACGTCGGAGAACCAAATTGCGATTTCATTGTTCGCTTCTTCAACCGCTCCGGATGCGTGAATCAAATTGCGTAGCGGCCGATTCTGGCTGTTTGAAAGCGCGTATGTGTCGTGCGACAAATCTCCTCTGATGGTACCCGGAGCGGAGGATGCGGGCTCTGTTGCGCCAACCAATTTCCTCACGAGTGAAACCGCCTTCTCCCCTTCCAAAACCATGGCAACAATTGGGGCGGACTTCAAAAAAGTCACCAAACCGTTCTTTATTTCGGTTCCGTAGGCGATATGATCAGAATATGGAAACGCTTCGCCAGCGGCATCGTACTTCGCTTTTGCCTTTTCAAAGACACCGCGCATCCATTCTTCGGTCAAAGCGTAGTGTTTATCAACGTCTTCAACCGCGGCATGAACCATCTTGAGAGCAGTGATTTTTAACCCGGCTCGTTCAAAACGACCCAGTATCTCACCAATAAACCCACGCTGAACTCCGTCCGGCTTAATGAGCACGAGTGTTTTTTCAAGATTTGTCATAAAATTGGCAAAATTGTAGCAATACAAATCAAAACCGGCAAGTCCTTGACGTAATCAGAGTTTTATGGTTGTATGAAACGTTCGCAAGAACATCAATTATACATATGAAAAACCTGCTTATTTCCCTCATTTGCGCTAGCGCCCTGGTAACACCCGGGATATTTGGCGTCGTACAGCCGGCAAACGCGGCCGTCATCGGATCAAACGTCCTCATAAAGGGATCCGGACCGGCGGTGTATTGGGTCGCTGAAAACGGCAAACGCTACGCTTTTCCGAACATAAAAACCTTTTGGAGTTGGTTTTCCTCGGACAAATTCAACGACGTCCACGTTATTAACGACCAGGAATTGGCCACCACTCCGTTCGGAGGCGTTATCAACTACCGACCGGGCGCAAAACTCGTGAAGGTGCAGACGAGCCCAAAAGTTTATTTCGTATCGCGTTTCGGCATTTTGCACTGGGTTACTACGGAAGCCCTAGCCGCAACTCATTACGGAGCTGATTGGAAATCAAAAGTAGAAGATATCCCTGATGCGTTATTCAGCACTTACACGATCGGCGAACCAACCAAAAACGCATGGGAATATAACGGGGGCAGCGAGTACAATGGCGTAGCGAATCCTACGCACAACTTGCTAGACAACCTTGCGGTTGACGCATTGAACATCGGGCTTTCCAAGGCAGAGGTGACGAGGGGCGAATCCGTTACGTTGACGGCATCGCTTGCGACGAATGCGCAAATTGAAAATGTCACGATCGACATCTACGACGAAAACAAGGTGGCTATAAAGGCCTGCGCCAATGCAACCAAATGCAACGTGCAGGTCGCACTTACCGGAAATGAAATTACAAAAACATTCACCGCTGTTGCTACCTATACTACTCCGAGCGGTGTAAAAAAACTTGAATCCAACAAAACGACACTGCGACTTCTGATGCCGCAAGCGTCTTTCCATGGAACTGTGCTGGTAAACTCCGAAGTTATCGCGACGCGAAATGAAAACCCGACGGTTCGTGTGGTCGCGACTGCCATGAACCCGTCCGCCGTGGACTCTGATGTCACGATCCGCATCTATCGCGCAAAAGACAACGCTCTCCTCACGACCTGCAATGGCACGGTTAGCTGCGTAGCCACGGATTCGCCAGTCGGACTTACCGGAATTACAAAACTTGGATATTTCGCAATCGTGAACAACACACTGGGACAATCCTTGTCGGTAGCAACAACCGATGTCGATGTTTTGCCAAGCGGTTGGTATCCGAGCTTTAACAGCTACACATTCACCGCCGGTGAATACGGTACAAAAACTCAAGCGACTTCGGAAATCGAACAACAGACGTCTGGCGTTACATTGGTTAACTCCGTGGTCAGCTCGCAGGGATCCCCTATTAGCGCCAATGATGAAAATTTCACGATCGCGCCTGGAACGCCGGTTCATATAGAGGCGACGGTTGCCGCAAAGCAAAATACGGACTCGATGTACGTGGAAATTCGCGAACAAAACGGAGCCGTATATGCGGCTTGCACTGGAACTGGAACCGTAACGTGTAAAACGGACGTCAATTTCCAAGAACAGTACAAAAACCACTTCTTCGTAATCCGCGTTCAAGACAAGAACAATCAAATTCGTGAATTCCGTTTGGCGAACTTTGTCTACGTTGGCGGCAAGGAAGGGTTTGGCGGAAGCGTACGCATCTTGGCGGACAAAACATCCGTAAAACGCGGTGACACTGTCTACCTTTCGACGAAAATAATGGGAGAGACCTATCCGATCGCGAAATTAACAACGCGTATAGGAGAACTGGAAACAGGAACGTTGGTTCTCGCATGCAACTGGACATCGGAGTGTCGAACGAAAACCGTATTGGACAGCACACTTTCAACCCATCGTTTCTACACCTATGCAGTAGACGATAAGGGACGAGAACTCCACGCTAGCTACGCCCCACAACCCGTAACAATTCAAAAATAAACCAAAAAAACCGCCTTCGGGCGGTTTTTGAGCGGGATTCCCCAGTAATCTTGCTAATAATTGAAAAAGCTGATAAGATAGTCCTATCATTCAATGATTTTTCCCCTATGGGACTTCCTGGACACCGCCGAACAAGCTCAGATAAACGCCGCCGCGCGTCGCATTTTGCGTTAAAGGCAGCAAATTTAACTACCGATAAAGCAACGGGAACCATCCACCACTCCCATCGCGCCGCACCGGGAGCAACGGAATACAATGGTCATGCGATTCACGTGAAGGGTCGCGACAAAAAAATTCAAAAACTTCTGAAAAAAAGCAAAGCTGAAACCTAATCCACCATCGCACCTTTCGGAGATTCCGAATAAATTAAGAATCTCTTCGCCCCTTAGTATGTCTAACCGCCACCTCGCACGAGCAATAGCGATGCAATCTCTATACGAGTGGGATTTTCATCATGGCGAACGCGAAGCGGCTCCGATTTTGGAACGCAATCTTGAAGAGCTTGCGCCGGAGATGGACGAAAAGGATTTTGCAAAAAGTCTGGTGGTTGGTTTACTGGAACACCGTGATGAGATCGACGGCATGATTACAAAATTCGCGCCTGATTGGCCGTTGGAAAAAATCACGACAGTTGATCGCAACGTTCTACGCATCGGAACGTACGAGTTGGTTTTCAACGACGAAATACCGTCAAAAGTCGCGATCAATGAAGCCATCGAACTCGCAAAAACGTTCGGCGGAGAATCATCCGGAAAGTTCGTCAACGGCGTTCTCGGTGCGGTGTACAGAAATCAGATAGAACAAGGACACGTTAAATCATCCGACGTTCCTAAAGAAAAGAAAGAAGAAACCGAATGACCTATGGAATCGCAGAAAGACTATTCAGTTCTCGAAAAACGTCTTGGGTACACGTTCAAGGACAAAAGCATACTCATCCAGTCAATAACCCATCGTTCATATTTGAACGAGCACGCAAACTTTCCCTATCCTCACAATGAGAGATTGGAATTTTTAGGCGACGCGGTACTCGAACTCTCCGTAACCGAGCACTTGTTCCAAAACTACGCCAATCCGGAAGGAGAGCTCACAACGTGGCGATCCGCGCTCGTAAACGCAAAAACGCTGGCCGGTATCGCGAACCAACTTCAATTTGAAGATTTTCTTTTGATGTCAAAGGGCGAAGCGAGAGACAAAGATTCAAAAGCGAGGATGTACATCTTGGCAAACGCGATCGAAGCTATCATGGGAGCGATCTACATAGACGGAGGAATGAAGGCTGCGGATCAATTCGTCAAAACGCATATTCTCACGCACCTACCTTTCATCCTGCAACACTCGCTGTACGTCGACCCGAAAAGCAAGTTCCAAGAAACCGCGCAAGACGTTCTCGGAATCACGCCGTCATACAAAGTCTTGTCCGAAGTAGGACCGGATCACCAAAAAGAATTCACGGTCGGAGTATTTTTAGAAAAAGAAATGGT
>JBBTQP010000056.1:0-2695 GCA_038065635.1 Patescibacteria group bacterium
CCGACTTGAGTTATGAAAATTGAAACCATCGGGCTTTAGCCCGTGGTAATTCATTCAGTTGTGTGATTAGTTGTTTTGGAAATTGATTTAATGCTTCATGCTGGACATCCAGATGTTCTGAAATCTCTTCGCGTTCTTTCGGCGAATATTTGTCGGCAAAAACATAATTCCCATGTGGAATATCTTTTTCAGCCTTGTTCTTTTCTTCTGACTTTTTCTCCGCCGGCTTTTTTTGTTGCTCGCTAGCTGTTTCCTTTCGGCTTTCTTGACCGGGCTCTTGGTTTTTCGCGCCTTCTGCCATTGCCGAACCGGCGGAAAGCATGCCTATTGCAAATGCTCCAGCGCGTGCAAGTTTAGAAATACCGCTTCGTGACGGTTTCTTTTCAGCTTTGTTGTCTTGAGTAGACGGTGGACGTTCCATAGGACAGAGGATAACAAGTTATTATTGAATCAGCGAGCGCTCATTATAACTTCTAATGGCTGTCATTCTGTTGTTTCTGGTCGATCGTATCGGAACTTACGTTTATTGAACTCATGTTCGTATTCAGGCGAACTCACCACTTTAGCGCCAGGAATTTTTTCCATTGCTGCCAATGATGCTGCGTTGTCTAAGCTGACCGTGGCGATGTAATAATGTTCGCCTGTTTGTTCCAGCAGCTTTTCCTTAAAATCTTTTGCTAAACCAAGTCCACGATATTTCGGATCCACGATCGTATGAGAGATATTTTTATCATCATCCGTGTCATACAACCCGACAATACCTAATTTTTCGTTATTTTCGCCGACAATTGTGAAATAACGCTGATTTTTGCAATTTTCTTGTCCGATGGATATCCACCCATTAGGTCCTTCGAGTTGCGTAAAGTATTCAGCATCAAACGGCTGAAGACTGTGAATTTTTGGACGTTCTGGTTTTACGACTTTTTGCTCGGTTGTCGGCTTCCATGTTTCTGGCATAAGTAAAAAACATCGTAACAGTTTTAATCAGTTTTTCATATCAGCCGCGAGAATTAGTTTGTTGATAGTGTTATTTTTTTTCACTAGCGTTTTGAATAGTCAGCTTTTTTTGTATTGCATCCGCATAATCAGTCCACGACTTATCCGAAGTATTGATCGTGATTGATGGAAGACGGCTGATTGGTAGCAACGAGAGAAGAACTTCCTGTTGCTTTGCGTAATAAGCTGCCTTCCCAGCAATGTTTCCGGGCGCGCCTTTTTTCCAATTATCTTTTCGATGAAGGACGGTTTCTTCGACGCGTTCTCGAATTCGTTCAGGATCTATGGTCAGCAAGACAATGAGAACATTACCAGCCTTTTGAAGACCATCTTCAATCTCTGAGAAAGCGTCGAGATCAGATTGCGTCCGGAACGCATGCGTGAGATGGAATCGGTCAACGATAATATTCTGCGCAGAGCTGTCGACGATCGTTTGTATTTGTTTTTGAAGATGCGCCAGCGCAATGTCGATATTTCTATTATCAATGATCGGCATCAACGTGTAGTTTTCCGAAAGTATTATCGAATCGTTTAATCGCGCAACGAGAAGTTTTTCCAGCGTTGTCTTGCCAGAGCTGGCGATTCCTTCGAGTATTAAGATTTTTTTCATGTAGTTGTAAATAATTGTATGTTTTATACGGAAGCCCATTCAAGTTGGCAAGGGGATCGGTAATCCGCCGAGACGTTGTTTGATTTGATTTAGCACACCTTCGTATTCCATGGGATTTTCAAGATAATGTATGTCTTCCGTAGGAATCGTCAGGATCGGGGCTAAACTGAATTCGCGCGACCAATTTTTATACAAGACGTTAAGACTTTCCAGATATGCGGAATCGATCGTACGTTCAAAGTCGCGCCCTCGTTTTCCAACGCGCTCCATCAGGGACGGGACGGAAGCCTGAAGATAGATCACGAGGTCCGGCGGACGGAGCAGGCGAGCCGCTGTTTGATAAATTTCCTGATACGAATCCCAATCACGCGCAGAAATATATCCGTGTTCAAATAAATTGCGAGCGAATATTTCCGCATTTTCATACAAGCTCCTGTCCTGAACAAGAACTCCATCATCCGCGAGGATCACGGCATGGTCTTTAAGACGGCGGCCCAGAAAGAACATCTGCGAATGAAACGCCCACTGCTTCATGTCCTGATAAAAATCCGAAAGATACGGGTTCTCGGTCGTGGGTTCAAAATAAGGTTTTCCACCCAAAGTTTGGGCTAAAAGCCGAGTGAATGTCGATTTCCCCACGCCAACATTTCCAGCGACGGCTATGAATAGCTGCATGGAATAAATGTACTCCTCAAGTATGCGGATGCGAAGAGCAGCGATGAAATAAAGCGTCCTCCCTCCTTTCCAAGATCAATAGCGATATTTGAAGATCATCCAGTACGCCGGGTATGGGTTGAAAAAGACGAAAAATGGTACTTCGCAGTTGTTGACATTGTTCGGGTTTTGACCCAGAGCGCGAACCCTCAAGTTTATTGGCGTGTCTTGAAAAAACGACTGTTGGCGGAAGGCGCGAATGAAACCGTTACAAATTGTAACGGTTTGAAAATGGTTGCTCCTGATGGAAAAAAGAGACTGACTGATACTGCTGACACTGAGACGGTACTCCGTCTTGTTCAGTCAATCCCGTCACAGCAAAAAAAGGCGGCTCAATCGCACGCGGTGCCCGTGTGCAACTTGAAAAACAGACGG
>JBBTQP010000057.1:0-2908 GCA_038065635.1 Patescibacteria group bacterium
TTGAAATCCATAAGACATGATTATACGTAGTCCATCTTTATTAGTCCAACGAAAAATGAATTTTAAATCCCCGCTGTTACAGCGGAGATTTTCATTGGCAGAGGCTCGTGGAAGATCTTAGAACTTTTGTTCTGCAAGTTTGATTATACTCTTGATAAAATCCGCTTTATCCTCAGTGTAGTTGGTCCGTTCGCCGCTGTATTTTTCCAATAATTCGTGTTTGAGTTTCCTATACTCTTCTGCGTGTTCAGGGTGGTGGATAAGATAATCGCGGAAAAGTATGTGCTCACGCCAAAAACTTGAGCCCGGCGTAGTCAATTTCAGATAATGCGTTCTGTCATCTTCCGGTCCTTTGACGTAAAGGACATGCTCTTGATCGCTACGATTATCTCGCCTAAATTCATAACCCAATGTTTTGAGCATTGAAGTGAACACCGAAAAATTTTCTATCTGTTCAACTGCAACCATTAGGTCAAGGATTGGTTTTGCGTCCATGCCCGGAATAGCTGTCGAGCCTACGTGCTCGATGCCCAATGCTTTTTCACCGAAGATGGATTTGATCTTGTTTTTTTCGACATCGAAAATCTTCGCCCACTCAGGATCATAAGGAATTAGTTTTACTACTCCGCGTTGAAGGCCTAGACTCATAATAGAATTGATTCTAACAGAAATAGTTCTATTCCTCTAGCGCCTATAACAAAATAACCACGCTTTTACGCGGTTATTTTGTTGGCAGGGCATACGGGAATTGGTTCGAAACTTTGTTATCGCGATTATTTAAAGATTTGAAAACCGGGACATGACCCGTTTACTTTGACCTATTTTTAACCTTTCAACCAAAACAAAAAATCACGGTTTTTGTATCCGTGATTTTTTGTTGGCAGGGCATCGTGGAAGACGTTCGGACGCTGGTAATAGCGGAACCGGCGTTGTACATGGCCAAATTCCGTTAGAGAATTCAACCCATGACAAAACATCACGACCTGCCTACATCAGCAAGAAATAGTCCAACGGCAGCAGCAGTATTTTTGCGTCGTCTGATATTCCTAGCGAATGTGACGATATAACGATTCCGCTATTGCATTGTTTGTTCTCGATCGTGTTTTGCACCTGCGAGATTCCCTTATTGCCCATACCAACCTCGATTGCGATCATCCGTGAATCTTTTGTTTGAAGAATAAAGTCTGCACTGTCTTTCGATACATCGTAGGAAAGGCTGGCAAAGCCCGGCGACACAAATTCCCGATAGAGATGCAAAGCTACGATATCTTCAAGCAGATGTCCCTTACGCGTAGCAAGCGTGCCGTCAGCCGCCCCAATGCTGAGCAGCGCAGCGCGAATCGCAGGACTCATGAAAAGAAACTTGGACGGCTTTTTCACCTTGCTCGTATTTGAACCATACGGAGCCACCTTGATCAATAATTCTGCTAATCCAAGTACCTCAAACACGGCGGATAATGTGACGTGGTTCATCTGTAAGAGCTGGGTTAGCTTGTGTATGCTCAATACATCCGAATCAGCCACGAGAAATAACAGACGCTTTATATTATTGAGCGTATCCGTATCGAATCTCGATAGCGAACGGATGTCGATACTGATAATCTTATCCAGAAGCTGGTTGATCGCATCATATACTTGAATGATGTCTTTGGAATGCAAAGCTAATGGGAGTGTTCCAATGGCCAGGTAATTGTCTACTTCCAAACGATCAACCCTGCTCCAATAGTCGATAACTTTTTTCTCAAGTTTTTTGAGTTGCTGAAGAGACTCAGCCAACGACTCCGAAAAATAGACCGCTTTTTTAATTTCTTCTTTAAGGCCGCTGACGGGGAAGATATGGTTCTTGATCATCTGGAATTCCCCAAAACTAACTGGAAAAAGTTTTTCAAATGTCGCCCGGCGAATCACGTCGGCGTTTGTTTGAAGAGAAACGGCTGATGACCCAGTGCAAAAGATGAACACGCGCTTGGAGCGATCATACATGGACTTCAAGATCGATGCCCAAGCAGGATCCGCTTGCACCTCATCAAGCAAGAGAAAGTAGGGCTCTTTCTGTTTTTCGAATGCGGTTCCCAGAATCTGCTCATAGGCAGACAGAACTTCTTTTAAAGAAAGTCCCATCACGTTCGTCACATCATCCAGTGAGAGATATAGCACCCGATTCGAGCCATATCGTTTGCGTAGCTCCATGTACGTTTGAGCCAGGACGGTCGTTTTTCCGACACCTCGAAGGCCGGGCATGATAACCCATCGTTCCTCTCCCGTTCCCAATCTAAAATCGTTAATGCGCTTCTCAATCTTTTTCAGGATGTGTCTAGCCGGATTTGGATTTCCCTTCGTATCCACCGTGTAACCCAACAACCGAGCTTCCGCTCGGACCAGCTGGTTCTGTACGTATGATAAGGTTTCTTGTTTCATATATGTTGGAGTATAGCACAAAACTTCCTCTCTACTATACCAGAGTATATAAGAAGCGCAAGAGCTGTGTTTAGCCGGCTAAACTAGCTAAATTTTCATGGAAACTCTTTTCAGAATTGGCGCAATTCATTTTTGTTTCCCGCCTTCCGTAGGCACTTCAAGGGTATGGACTATCTGTCCATACCCTGAGGCATTAAGACTGAATGTCGCTTCCAATGCTCCGTTGATCAAACTTTGCTTTTGCGCTCTTAAAAAGTACGAACAGCTTTTTCAATTCGACGCCCGGGTCAGTCTGCCTCTCGATCGTTTCAGCAATGATGGTCAACATGCCCACCCGCTCCATTTTTGCAACGTTCATATCCTCTTCATGTCGAGAGGCGTGCTCACCGATAGTCGTAATTCTGGTAACGACGATGGACGACTTCAAAATCCGCTCCAAGACCCCCTCACCATCGATAACACTTGCTATATAATCTTCGCGAAAAACGGG
>JBBTQP010000058.1:0-1994 GCA_038065635.1 Patescibacteria group bacterium
GCGGAGCCGAACCATCCAAGGAAATACAGTAACCGTTATTTATGGGCTAGAGCGCTCAACACGCGCAGGAGGGGGATTGTGTTATTTTGCCAACGCGTAAGCATTGGCCGCCGGGTTCACGAACTCGAGCCGTTCTGTCGATTGAAATCCCAATTCCTTCGCTCTATCTGAAAGTGATTGAACCGAAGAAAGTACGGCGATCTTATCCTCAAGCCGTACAACCTCCGTGCTTCCGGACTCAATCTTTTTCTCCATGTCGCGTAATAAATATCCTCGAGAAGCCGCTTTGTTAACTTGAAATATATAAACTAGCGTGGTCGCTACCGTAAGTGCGGCCAAAAAAATACCCCAGCCGGTCTTCCCGTGAGGAAGGCGGCGTCCGATCGGCTGTGGAATGCCGAATCGTTCATGTGGTTTGGCCATACAAAGCGCAAGACTACGGGACATACTTTTTATTTTGTATTTATTTGATTTGATTTTACTCACTACTCACTACTCACTACTCGCTACTCACTTTCTCCCCCACCCTCATCTTCGCACTTCTACTTCTTGGATTAAATGAAATTTCTTCTTCGGTTGGAATTAGCGGCTTTTTCGTGATCACATTCAGATCTTCCGCGTCTCGAAATGCCTGTTTCACAATTCGATCTTCGAGAGAATGGAAGGAGATGATCACGACTCGCGCGCCCGGTGAAAGTATCGCTCGCGCACCTTTTATCGCATCTCGTAAAGCGTTCAACTCGTCATTCACCGCTATGCGTAACGCTTGAAACGTTCGTGTGGCCGGATGAATTCGTCCGCGCTCGTAAGAACGTGGGACTGCGGATCGGATCACGCTTGCCAGGTCGAGCGTTCCTATCAGACGCGCTTTGGATCTGGCGGCAACTATTTCGTCCGCGATCTTTCTGGAATATCGCTCTTCGCCGTACGTTCGAACGATCTCTTCGATCTCGTCCCTGCTCCATCCGTTTACGATTTCCGCGGCAGTAAGCCCGTCTTCGTTTGCGGACGGACCGAGTCGCATGTCGAGCGGACCATTAACCATGAACGAAAGACCCTTTGAAGGATCAGCGAGTTCGTCGGACGAGAAACCGAGGTCGAACAAGATTCCGTCGCAAGGCGCGAATCCGTTTTCTTTTGCAACGGATTCCAGATTTCGAAAGTTCGCTTCAACTCCGATCCATCGTTTTCCGTACGAACTTAGAGCGGCGCGGCTTTTTTCAAGCGCGAGCGGATTTGCGTCGATCGATAGAACACGTCCGTTCGGAGACGACGCTTTGAGCAGCTCCTCGGTGTGAGTGCCCGCGCCCAACGTCGCATCGATATACCGACCGTTTTCTCGTGGCTGCAAATGCAGGACGGCTGCTGACGTCATCACTGCGACGTGAATGCCGTTCGTCATATGAGCGTTCCCAGACGTTCGGCGATATTCGTGCTCTCGCGCTCGGTCTTGCTCGCGTATTCGCTCCAGGTATCTTCGCTCCAGATTTCAATCCGGTCGTAGAGTCCCGTTACGGCAACGTCTTTCGCAATCCCCGCATAACCGCGAAGGTATTCCGGAATCACGATGCGGCCCGACTTGTCGATGTCCGCTTCCATGGCTCCGGCAAGCATAAGTCGAGCGAAGGCCCGAGTATCCGCTTGGCTGATCGGAAGCGCGGCAAGCTTGGCCGCGAGTTTGGACCATTCTTCTTTCGGATAAAGAAATAATGAACGGTCCAACCCGCGAGTCACCACTGCGCCGCCTGACAATTGAGCGCGAAATTTAACCGGAATGGCTAATCGGCCCTTATCGTCAAGCGTGTGATGAAACTCGCCGATGAACATACTTCGATGCTAAACCCAGCGCGCGCGTTTGCTGTGCCGCTACCATTTTGGCAGGAGATGAAACGCGTCAATCCTATCCAACGGCTACACAGCAAACGTACGCACTGGGCATTCTTATTTCCCCACCTTCCCCCACTGATTCCCATTTTATGCCACTATCCCACCCC
>JBBTQP010000059.1:0-4536 GCA_038065635.1 Patescibacteria group bacterium
GCGGATCTCTCCTATTTATCCACAATGCTGGTCTAGACAGACCAGACCACTATAAAGTTTTGTTTGAGATTTTGTCGCGAACTGTCGCTGATAAGATGACGATGGCGCTATTAAGAAATATACTGAAAAGTTTTCCAAAAGGCATTCCGCTCGGCAATCTTACCTCCCAACTATTCGCCAACGTTTGTCTGAACGAGCTGGATCAATTCGTGAAACATGAGCTACGGTCGCATTCGTATCTCCGTTATTGTGATGATTTTGTTTTATTGAATCAAGATCGAAAAGTGCTTGAATCCGCATTGCCCTGTATCCAAACTTTTTTGTCGGTTCAGCTTCGCCTCGTACTTCATCCTGATAAAATTATTCTAGACCGCTATCATCACGGTATTGATTTTCTAGGTTTCGTTTGTTTTCCGCATCATCGTATTTTGCGCACGAAAACAAAACGGCGGATGTTGAAGAGGATTAATACGAACAATCTCACCTCATACCCCGGGCTCTTGAAGCGTTGCAGGAGTTGTGGTGTAGGGGGGATTTAAAGAATATTTCGAGTTGCGCGATCGGATAAATTTTTGTATGCTGTACTTGTATGACAATCGCAAAAGATATCAAGACTATTCGTAGTCGCAGTTTGCCTATATTGCGTCGTTACGGCGTGCGCAAGGCGTCAATTTTCGGTTCCTTCGCCCGTGGGGAACAATTGAAGAAGAGCGACGTGGACGTTCTTATCGAACCACCATCAACGATGGGACTTTTGGCGCTCATCGGTCTTCAGCAAGATCTTGAAGAACGTCTAAAACGCGAAGTGGATGTCGTTACATATAACAGTTTGCATCGGCGTATTAGAGATCGCGTTTTGAATGAGCAGATCGTCATTTATGAAAAAAGACCATAGGGTGTATCTAGATGATATCGTGAGCGCAATGAGCGATATCGTCGAACACATCGGGGAGATGACGAAAACAGAATTTTTGCGTGACGTGAAAACGCAAGATGCCGTGATACGAAAAATGGAGATTATCGGTGAAGCCGTGAAGCGACTTCCATCTGAGATACGCGAGAGTAATCCGTTAGTTCCGTGGAAACGCATGGCTGGCATGAGAGATAAGCTTGTTCATGATTATGCGGACGTTGATTTGGTGATTTTGTGGAATGTGGCTCGTCACGAAATTCCGGATTTACAGAATGTGGTGAACGAAGTATTGCGACACATAAACGCGTAACAGTAGCATAAGAAAGAACGTGCATTTTTTTAGGATTCAAAGAGAGAGATTGAATATAATAGGTTATATGTCTAGTAGTGAGAGAACAGAAACGCGTCAACCGCCAGGTGTTGACGCTAAAGAACGCGGCGAGGTTTCGGATCTTCGGCCGACAATGCTTTCGGACGCTCAAATCTACAAGGCGTGGAAAATGGAAGTTCCGGCGCAGTTTCGACGCATCGTGGAATCCGCGATGATCGGGAAGGTGCACGAATATAAACCAACGGGATTGCCGAAAGTGGACGGGTTTTTGAGCGCATTGCAAGGCGCGATTGGCGGAGAAACGCCGAAAGATTCGTTTCTACAAGCGTTGCGTTCTATTGAGACCGAAACGGGAACGGTGGACGGTGTCGCGCTTTTGGCTGGCAAAGACGTTCCGTTCGCGACAAAATTTGGAATTTGGCAAAACCACGTCGCTCCGATCGTGGAGTATCTGAAAGAAATGGATCTCGCCCCACCGGAGGATGCGCCGGAAGATGAGTCGCTTCTTGAAGAGAAAGAAGCGGCGGAGACTGAAAGCGACGATTCGCTCCCTCCTCCGGCGGACGATTCGCTGGAACCGTCAATGGACGAGATGGAAAAAGGCAAGGAAGGCGAACCTAAAGCGCATTTCACGGTCGCTCCGTTTTACGGCGGCTATCACCGACAGCAAGTATTCAGTCGTTGGGATGCGAAAGCGTTGAAGTGGGAAAAAACACCTGCGAAGGAAGCGGAACAGTCTGCGGAAAAATTTGCCGATTTGTCCGTTCGTGTTTTGAACGGTTCTGTGCGCGGCCGCGATCGGATCGCGCTTCCGATTCCTGACGGATGGGCGGTTTCACGCGACACGCTCGTTACAAATGCTCCGCCAGATTCCGTCCGCCTCACGCGCGATGAAAACTGCGGCGTGTATTTGAAGGTTGAAGCGGACGGCGTTTTTTTTTACCGCATAAGAAACGGAAAACTCTCGGCGCGACGCGTTATGTCACCACCGCTTCCTGAGGACCGCGAGATCGACGCGAAACTTCCGAAAGAAGCGGAGGGCTTGATAGCCGAAACGACGCGCGGAAAATTGTCATCAGCAGGAAAAGCGCGATTGCTTTTGAAATCCGTTCGTGAACAATTGGAGTATTCAAACGATTCCGCGTTAAGCGCGGAATATCGCCGGAGCGGAGCGGATTTTTTCCGGCGCATCTGGGAAACGAAAAAAGCGGATTGCGACGTGACGAACACGGTCGCGGCCGCGGTTTTGAGAAAAGCCGGAATCCCGTGCCGCCTCGGAGCGGGGCATTACGTCAAAACCAAAAGCCACGGCGACAAAGCCATGATGACGAGCGGCACCGGCCACGCGTGGCTATACGTTTGGGATGAGGACGCACGTTCGTGGTTCCGCGGCGACGCCACTCCGAAAGGCGATCCGACGATGGACGACGAAAGGCCGGATGAACAGCAGGAGAGCGGCGAAGGCGACTACGGCGAACAGGAGGCGGAAATCATGAGCGACGAAAAGCTTGATGAGTTGATCAAAAAACTTGAAGAAGCGCAGGGCGGGCCGCAGGAGGAAAAGTCGAGTGAAGTGCGCCTACTAGAAGAATTCGCCGAGCAGGCGGAATGTTCGAAAGAGGAGGCGAGAGAAGTTCTCGAGGCGTTTCGCAGAGTTCGAGAATTGAAGGATGCAAAAGGAGAACGTATCGGGCAGAAGCTAGTGAACGAATGGAAAAAGTTGGTGCAGAACCGCATGACGAAGAAGCGCGTGTACGAGGGGCCTGTGACCATGAGCGAAGGTGATGAGTTGGAAGATCCGGCCATGGTTAAGATAGATCTTCGTTCAGGCGAGAAAAATCCGATGGGATTTGAAAAATTGGCAGTCATTGAAAAACGCGAAAAATTGTTCGGAGGGCTGGACGTATATCTTTTGCTCGACGCGTCCGGCTCCATGAGTGAGATCGATCCGAAAACAGGACGGAGCAAATCCGAACTTCAGCGCGATTTTGCCATGCTGTATGTGGATTCGCTAATGCAATGCGCGTTCTTGTCGCGGCAGGCCGAAGGCAGGTTGCGCGCGCCGCTTCCGATCCGCGCACAAGTCGTGTCCATACACGGAAACGTATCCGTGGATTTGTCGCTCGTTGATAAATGGAATCCGAAGGAAAAGGTGGGATTGTACCGCGCCGTTATGCGGACTGCCGGTGGCGGCACGCCTGACCACGCCGGACTCGCTACGATCGAACAAGCCATTATGGCGCAGCGAGAGGCATGGAAAAATAAATCGCATCGCCCGGAGGAAAAACCGCCGCTAGAATTTGTTGTAACTACGCTTGACGGAGGATCGGACGATCCGGCCGCGGTTCAAGGTGTTCTCGGCAGGATGCGCGGAGAAGGTATCGTTGATTTCGCGTACGGAATGACCGCGGCCGCCAAACCCATTGAGTACATTCATGCGCCGAACGCCAAAGTCACGGAAGACCTGGAATCGCTTCCGGATCTTGTATCGAAAAACACTCTAGCAGTGTTTAAGAAAATGTTTCCGGAACGAATAAAACGGTAACGCGATGCCTTACCTTCGTGACACCGCATTCATTCTCAAAAAAGAGCCGGTCAATGAGCATGATCGGCGGTATATTTTGTATGGTAGGGATCATGGATTGCTCACGGCGGTCGCGCGCGGTACGTCTCTTCGAACCTCAAAGCAAGCTGGGCATCTCGAGCCGTTTACCGAAGCCGAGATCATGATCGCGAAAGGGCGTGCGTGGGATAAATTGGCGGTTGCGCGTAACGTGTCGGAGGAAGGTGTCGTGCGTTTTCAGCTTCGAACCATCGGCGCAATGGCGGTGATGGGCGCGTTTTGCGATCTCGTGGCTTCGCTTACGCGATCAGGCGTGTGCGACGCGAGGATCTACGATCTCATCAAAGACACGCGTCTCGCTTGCGTGAAAATGGATAGCGTCGCGTCTTCCACTAGAGCGAGTTTTATTTTTTCAGGATCCGCATTGAAGTTGTTGGATTTGTTGGGATACGCGCCTATCGCGAATGAGTCGATCAACCAAGACGTTCGAAAGCTCGTCGCGTTCGCAAGAAAATTTCCATTGACCGAAGCGCTTCGTATCACGGCAGCCCCCATCGTTTTCAACGAATTTTCTTACTTCGTGGAGTCCGCATTGTCTCACGCGCCACTAGAAAAAAAACCGCACGGATTTAAGACAGTTTCCGTCATTGCGAGCCCCAGCAGGGGCGTGGCAATCTAATCCCCCTCCGTCATTGCGAGCCCCAGCAGGGGCGTGGCAATCTAATCAGA
>JBBTQP010000060.1:0-27221 GCA_038065635.1 Patescibacteria group bacterium
CTTAAAGAAAACTGCCAACTCTGCGACATCATAGAACCTGATTTCTTGATGCGCATGTCGAACATTAAACCAATATTAACACCCTTGTTTGAATCGGTAGGGATTGATACAAAGAAGCATACAAGCGGGACGCTAATCTCCGCATTCACCAAGACGCGGGAACCTCGACGCGCACACGACGCGCTCAATGACATGCGCAATTTTCGCGACGCTATACTGGAACTACGATTTCGGCGCCCTCAGCTCAATGTAATCCTGGCGCATTTGTGATGGGTATTGACTCACTCATCCAGAACCGCGTAATGAAGCGTTTTGTGGCGAATGTTGTGTCTCGCATCGCCGAAGGTGAAAACTATCTGACGCTTTTGTGTGCAACCGACGTTGAACCAGCACCAACTCACTACCTCGTCCATCAAGTCGCCGGAAAAGTGAGAAAGCATGTCGCGCCGAAAGACGCCGATGATTCATGTACCTTGCGAAGCGTCGGAGTGCGCTATTTGCCTGGATCTATCTTGCAACGTATAGCGAGAGACGCGCCAAAGTGGTACGGCAATAACATATCACCGTACATAACGCATCTTTTGTCGGGAGGCGAAATTGCGCGTGCGATAACGATGTCCGAGCGTTGGGTGCATATCGGGTATCCGCGGGACTTCGCGCGAGAACAACCGTAGATCGTCGCGGTCGTAATTTATTTCGACACTCAACCGGTCCGAGTCCGGTCGAGTGTCTTTTTTTGTTATTTTGACCGGTGTAACAAATGTGTTACACTTTGTCTTTCAAAACTATGCCTACTACCAAGTATCGCGTGAATCTTTCAGTATCACCGGATATGAGATCGGCTCTGCAGAGCCTCGCAAAGCGCGATCGGACATCCGTCGCTTCGAAGGCGCTTGATCTTATGCGTCTCGCCTTGGAGATAGAGGAAGACGTAATGCTCCTTAATTTGGCTGAATCAAGGGAAGCGAAAAAAGGAAAGTACGTATCGCATGAAGCCGCTTGGATATGAGTTATGCGGTTGAATACCATAGGCTTGTCGTGCGAGAGGACATACCGAAGCTTGATTCGGTCATAAGATTGCGTATTAAGGTGGCGATAGAACAGAAGTTGATGACTAGACCCGATATCTTCGGGATCCCCCTAAGGCACTCTACAAAAGGACATCGTAAACTTCGTGTAGGGGATTATCGGGTAATTTTTAGTATTGAAGGCAAGAAGGTTAAGATAACTATAATCGAGCATCGCTCGGTAATTTATAAGATGCTATTAAGCCGCGTATAAAATTATCAAAATTCTCTCGATCGAGAGAATTTATGCAATTGGCGTAGACAACCCTTTTCATTTTTTTTGAACATAGTAGTCTTCTGCGGCACGTCAATAACCCAAACAATGGAGGGGTGAAGCATGGCGCAGTTTTTTGATCAGGCCATAAGCCGTCCGCTCCTGATATTCGTGCCGGAGTGGATCCATCCGAACGATCTAACGGTCGCGCGCGCGACCTGTCTTTTGCCGCTCATCGAAGCACGATCGTACCCGACGCTCGCGGTATCCATCGTGATACTGTCCGCGGTCTTCGATCTTCTGGACGGACCGCTGGCGCGAGCTCGCGGACAAGTGTCGCAATTCGGGGCCGTCCTCGACGCTACTGCTGACAAGGTGTTCATCATCGGTGCGCTTTTGTTCGTCGTCGGCGATCGCGTTCCGTTGTTTGTCGCCGGCACCATCATCGCGTTGGACGTGATTCTGACGTTGATCCGTCCGATCAAGAAGTGGCGAGGAAAGCTTTCCGATGCTAATCAATGGGGCGCAACCAAGGTTTGGCTGCAGAGCATCGGGCTCATCTTCGTTCTCACGCAAAACGAATTTCTGGCAGGGTTGTCACTGCCGACTTTCGCACTCGCAATCATGTTCGCGACGCTCTCTCTCGCGGAACATATCCGCGATCTTTCATAGCATCACTTCGAGTGGTGCTTTTTGTTTTCGTTGATCATTCTACGTGTCATTCTCGCGCAGGCGGGAATCCAGAATACGAGGAAGAATTTACCTTATATCCTGGATCCCCGCCTACGCGGGGATGACATTAAGAGCATTGTAATGGCCTCCTCGACTGGAAGGTATTGACAATATCGTTGGGTTATCTTGCGTTCATAGCGCGGAAATCGTATGCTGTGGACACATTTATTCATTTTTTTATTAAACGCCCTATGGCAAAAATGACAAAGTCCCAGTTGATGGACGCGATTGCGTCGAAGACAGGCCACACCAAAAAAGACGTGGCAGCTCTAATGGAAGCGATGGTGAACGTCGCTTACTCCGAGACGAAGAAGAGTGGTGAATTCAGCATTCCAGGTCTCGGAAAGCTTGTGAAGAAGCACCGCGCGGCGCGCGTGGGACGCAACCCGGCCACGGGCGCAACTATCCAGATCCCGGCCAAAACAGTGGTGAAATTCCGCGTTGCAAAGGCAGCGAAGGACTCGATCCTCTAATAGTAGAAAAATATCAAAACCCCGACGCATCGTCGGGGTTTTGTTTTTTTGCTATCCTTACCAAGTGCCAAACATAATCGCTGCGATCGCGCCTCGTCGCGCCAAGCGTCCAAAAACGGAAGACTCCTGCTTGGTTTGCGTGCGCGCCGAATTGGTAAGCTTGGGAGGAATAATCGTATTCGCTCTTTGCATTCTTTTTACCGCGTTGTTGATATTCATGTTGACGGTTCCGGGCGCAACATCCTCGCAGCTCGTAATCGCACTGGTACTGGTTGCGGCATCGTGGATGTATTTTATAAACAGCGTGACGGAGAAACTTTCTTTGGTAGACCACGCTCTATTTTTCTCTTCGGCCCTCGGCAGGGCGCGAAGTATCCCATTGGGAGAGCTCGAGGCCATGGTTCTTCGTCACGAAGGATTCAATCTCGAACGAGGGATGCAAACGATCGAACTCCGTCAAACCGGGAAAAAACCCGATCGCATCTCGCTTGGTCCGTGCTGGCAGCGAAACAAGCTTGATTCATTTTTGACTTCGGTCGATCAGGCGCTTCAACAATTAGAGGAGATTTAATATTTATCCATATTTATGCCCAAGAAAAAGAAAGCTGAAAAGTTAAAACGATTCACGCAATGGCTATGTACGCCGGATAACAAATGCACGCCGTTTCAGAGTCTGCCGTTTACTGAAAACTTGAACTGGCGGATTTTTCGAATCATGGCGGAGTTCATCGAAGGATTTGAATTTTTGTCAAAGCTGAAAAACGAAGTGACTATTTTCGGAAGCGCCCGATCCGCGCCGTCGAGCAAGCACTACAAAATGGCTCAACGTCTCGGGTATCTACTCGGAAAAGGCAAATACACCGTAATTACAGGAGGCGGACCGGGGATTATGGAGGCGGCAAATCGCGGTGCTTCTGAAGCGAAGGGCGAGTCGGTTGGTTTGGATATCGAACTTCCGCAAGCGCAAAGAAGGAACAAGTATGCTTTGAAAGCTATCGGGTTCCATTACTTTTTCACGCGAAAAGTCATGTTGTCGGCGTCAGCGCAGGCATACGTTATTTTCCCCGGAGGATTCGGCACTATAGATGAGATGTCTGAAATGCTTACGCTTATTCAAACGCAAAAAATCCCACGCGAGGTTCCGCTTATTCTGGTCGATAAAGAATACTGGACGCCGTTTCTCGACTGGGTAAAAAAGACTCTCTTAAAAGAGAACAACTACGTGGACGAAAGTAATGTTGCGATAATGCAGCTGGTCGATACTGCGGAGGAAGCGTACGCGATAATCAAGAAAACGTCGGAGAGAAGTTTTGGATAACATCAAAAAACACTCCGGAAAAATCCGGAGTGTTTTTTGATGTTTGGTATGTTTACGCTTTTTGCATTGTTTTCTGCGCAACGCGGGCGGCAGTTTTCGTTGCTTTCTTTTGCTTTTTTGACGGGCGTTCACCGTGAGCTTCAGCCGCCAGCTTCTTCAGAGTCTTTATCGTTCGCGCGGAGACGCGTACGCGTACTCCGCCAATGCGAACGAGCTGGAGATTAACTTCCTGCTTGCGCTTGGTAGCGACGTTGGAGTGGCTGCGCGAATTGCCTACATTTGCGCGCTTTCCTGTTAGAGAATCTATACGGGACATAGTTGGTAGTGAGTAGTTGGTAGGGGCGGATCCTTGCGATCGCCCTGCACCCGTTTGTAGTGGCGCATGCCATGCGCCCGAGTGAGGTGACGGAAGTGTCGGCAGAGTAACCGAATGCCGCAGTTTTGGCAAGAGTTCCCATTCGCGGTAACATTCTTATCATTATGATATCCCTTCTTTTTCAAGAGCCGCTTTTGTTCGTTGTTTTGATACTCGCGATACTTGTTGCGCTCACTGTCCATGAGTTTTCCCATGCATTGATGAGCAATTGGCTTGGAGATAAGACGGCCGCGCGTCTCGGTCGCCTTACTCTTAATCCGATCGCTCACTTGGATCCGCTCGGGTTTATGGCAATGCTCTTCGCGGGGTTCGGTTGGGCGAAGCCGGTTCCGTTTAATACGTACAATTTGAAAAATCAGAAGTGGGGTCCGGTAGTGATCGCGTTCGCCGGTCCTTCGGCGAACCTGCTTTGCGCTTTGATATTCGGATTAATTTTGCGCTTTATTTTTCCAATTCTCGGAGAAGGCAGTTTGTTGATTCAGGCGCTCTTTTTGCTTGTTACGTTCAATCTCGCACTGCTTTTTTTCAACCTGATTCCGATTCCACCGCTTGATGGCTCCAAACTGCTACTCGCCATGCTCTCATCTCCGCAGTACGCGAAAGCGAAAAATATTCTTGAAACGCGAGGACCTTTGATTTTGATCGGCGCAATCATCGCGGATAATTTTTTGAATCTTAATGTCTTCTCCTTCATCTCCAGCATCGTCGGTTATGTCTCGGGGCGCATCGTGGGTTTTTAGGTATGAAAATAAGTTTCGATCTGAAAGAAATTAGCCAGGGGCGGAAAATTTGGTCGGTTTCGGAAAGCGCGGCATGGATTTGTGGGAGCGTCATCGTCGGAAGCGCTCTGGTGACGATTGGAACTTCACGACGTATCACGTCTCTTTTTGAAGCGGTAATAACTCGCGGAGTGTTTCTTACGGCCGCATTATTGTTCATACTGATCGCGCTCTCGCTTCGTTCTCGCACTTCGTGGCCGCTCGTTTGGGCGCGCATTCTCCGAATTCTTCCGTTTGCGATTTTGTTCGGCGTGATAATTTCAGCGCTCGGAATTTGGAACGACGGAAGCGGCGCGCTCGCTCTGCCGCCAAGTGGCGTTTTAGCGTTTTTTGTTACGCTCGGCGCGGTTCCCGTCCCTTTTGGTCCGGAAGCGTTTTTGCGTGGAACAGTCGCGTTTATGGCGGTAGCTCTCGCGACGCTTGCATATTTCTCCGATCGTCGAATAGCGAGCGCATTGTATACCGTAGTCGTGGCTTGGATTTTCGGAGCGGTTCCGCTTCTTATTCAAAGCGTCATGGCGCTAATCGGTGCGCGTTCGTCATCGTTTCCACTCGTGCATTCGCAAGACGCTTTGCGCGCGCTTGGCGCAATGCATACCAATTCCTATTGGTCGAACTTTCAATCCGAAAGATTTTTCGTAGGAATCGGCCGTCAGCTGGAATCCGGAGCATTGCTTTCTTCAACCGCAATAGCTTTCTTGTTGGCGAGCGTCAGTCTCGTCGTATTATTTTTTTGGACAAAGCCATGGAACCGTTCGGAAATTCGCCGCACGGCTTTTCGCGAGCTAATTATTCAGACTGAATCAGGTCTGTTCGCCGCGGCGATCATTTGCGGAATTTGGCTTGGGATAAGTTCGGCCGGTTGGTCGTGGAACGGATTGGATTTCGTGGCACTTATGCTTTTATTCGTTTGCGTGGGATCGTGGTACGTCCATCGTTCATTCTCAAATGACGTCGGAAGTTTGCGCGACGACGAAACGCGTAGGCCATGGCGACTTTTGCCAGCCGGAATCATCCAAGTCGATGACGTTCATTCCGCAAGAACGATCTTATTACTTCTCGCGATTACCGCCGCAATGCTGCTCGGATGGCCGGTTTTGTTTTTCCTTCTGGCGATATTTTCCGTACCGTTCGCCACCCGCGTCGTTTGGATAGAGAGGCCGCTTCTCGCGGCGTTATTGGTAGGCCTCGGCGCCGCGTTCGGCACCAGACAGGCGCTTCTACCGAAGTATTCTTTGGTCGCAGCGGTTATTTTTGCGGTTTTTTCCATATCCTTGGTGTTTTGGGAGCGGAAGAGACTTGACGGTTAATATAAGATATTGCTATATTTCGCGCACTTACAAGTGATATCTAGCATGCCAACAATGAACCAACTCCTCCGCGGGAGCCGCCGGTCGGCCAAAGCGAAGTCCAAAAGCCCTGCTCTGCAGTCGCGTTTTGATACCCTCCACCGCAAGCGCAGCACGCTGAAAGGCGGCGCTCCGTTTATGCGCGGCGTGTGCGTGAAGGTTACGACCATGACTCCGAAAAAGCCGAACTCGGCCCTTCGTAAGATCGCGCGTGTTCGCCTTTCAAACGGAATGGAAGTAACCGCGTATATCCCGGGAGAAGGCCACAATCTTCAGGAACACTCAATCGTGCTTATTCGCGGAGGCCGCGTAAAAGACCTTCCTGGTGTCCGCTACCACATCGTTCGTGGCGTGTACGACACGCAGGGCGTTAGCGCTCGACGTCGCAGTCGCTCGCTTTACGGCGCAAAGAGACCGAAGGAGACAGCAAAGAAATAATTATGAAGTCCATAAAGTCCATAAAGTCCATAAAGTCCATAAAGTGTTGGATGACTTTCGACTTTACAGACTTGATAGACTTTACAGACTTTTGACTATTATTTATGAGAGGCAAACAAGCACCGAAAAGGAAGATCACGAATGATCCGAAGTACAATTCTCCGGTCGTCGCGAAGTTTATCAATAACATAATGGAAAAGGGGAAGAAGTCCGTGGCGCGCAAAATTGTTTACACGGCGTTGGATTCCATCGAAGCGACTTCAAAAAAACCGGCAATGGAACTTTTTAACCTCGCACTCACAAACGTATCCCCTTTGCTTGAAGTAAAATCAAAGCGCGTAGGCGGAGCCAACTATCAGATTCCTATGCAGGTCCGCGCCGATCGCAGACAGCAACTCGCGTTCCGATGGATTATCACTGCCGCGCGAAGCAAAAAGGGAAAACCAATGGCTGAAAAACTCGCCGCCGAATTTTTGGCAGCCGCCGAAAATCTCGGAGACGCAGTAAAAAAGAAACAGGACGTCCAGCGCATGGCCGAAGCCAACCGCGCCTTCGCTCACTTCGCGAGATAAGAAAAGTAGGGCAGCAGTGAAGCAGAGAAGTAGTGATGCAATGTATTCCGGCTACTCCACTACTCACTACTCCACTACTCACTACTCCACTTACTTTATGCCCCGAGAATATTCCATCAAAGATACCAGAAACTTCGGGATTATCGCGCACATCGACGCAGGTAAGACGACGGTCTCCGAGCGCGTTTTGTTTTACACCGGCCGCAAGCACAAGATCGGTGAAGTTCACGAAGGTGAAGCAACCATGGACTGGATGGCGCAGGAGCGCGAGCGCGGAATTACGATTACCGCGGCCGCGACGACTTGTTTTTGGAAGGGCAAGCGTTTGAACCTCATCGACACTCCGGGACACATCGACTTCACCATCGAAGTGCAACGATCTCTTCGCGTTCTCGACGGCGCCGTGACTGTATTCGACGGAGTTGCGGGAGTTGAACCGCAATCCGAAACCGTGTGGCGTCAGGCGGACAAGTATAAAGTGCCGCGCATTTGTTTCGTAAATAAATTGGATCGAACCGGCGCGGATTTTCAAAAGGACGTGGAATCAATTAGAACGCGTCTCAACAAACGCGCATATCCCATTCAGCTTCCGATCGGAACAGAATCTAATTTCGTCGGAATCATCGATCTCATCAACATGAAGGCGGAGATGTACAAGGACGAGCTCGGCCAACAGATCGAGGAAAGCGAAATTCCGGCGGACATGCTTGAGCTGGCGAAGAAAACGCGCGGAGAATTTTTGGAAGCCCTTTCCGAAACCGATGAACCTCTGATGAACAAGTATCTTGGAGGCGAAGAGCTTTCCATAGAAGAGGTCAAAGCGGCACTCCGACGCGCGGTGATTAGTATGGATATTTTTCCGATTATGTGCGGATCCGCGTTGAAAAACAAAGGCGTGCAATTTTTGCTCGATGCAGTGAACGACTATCTTCCATCTCCTCTCGAAGTTCCTCCGATGAAAGGATTCCATCCTGATAATCCGGACATCATCGAAGAGCGGCTCGCGTCAGATGAAGCTCCATTTTCCGCGCTTGCTTTCAAAGTCATGGCAGATCCGTTCGTCGGCAAGCTCGTGTTTTTCCGCGTGTATTCCGGAAATTTGGCCGCAGGTTCTTACGTTTACAACACCACTACCGGAGAACGAGAGCGCATCGGCCGCATAGTCCGCATGCACTCCAATACTCGCGAAGAAGTCGATCACGTTTACGCAGGAGAAATCGCGGCCGCAGTCGGTCTAAAAGGAACTTTTACAGGCCACACACTTTGTGACGAGGCACATCCGATCGTTTTAGAATCAATCACGATTCCGGAACCGGTCATTTCTGTCGCGATCGAACCGAAGACAAAAGCCGACCAGGAAAAAATGGGAATCGCTTTGCAGAAACTCGGAGAAGAAGATCCGTCGTTCCGCGTGCGAACCGACGAGGAAACTTTGCAGACGATTATTTCCGGAATGGGCGAGCTTCACTTGGATATCATCGTTGATCGCATGAAGCGCGAGTTTACTGTTGAAGCCAACGTCGGCACACCTCAAGTCGCGTACAAAGAAGCCATCAAGAAGGTCGCGGAAGCACAAGGAAAATACATCAGACAATCAGGTGGTCGCGGACAATATGGAGATTGTTGGCTCCGCGTGGAACCGCAGGAACGTGGTAAGGGATATGAGTTCGTTGAAGAGATTAAAGGTGGTGTAATTCCGCGCGAATACATTCAGCCGATCAACAAGGGTGTACAGGAGGCAATGACGCGAGGCGTGATCGCGGGTTATCCATTGATCGACGTAAAGGTGACGGTGTTCGACGGTTCGTACCACGAAGTTGACTCTTCAGAAGCCGCTTTCAAAATGGCCGCTTCGTACGCTTTTCAAGAAGCGTGCAAGAGAGCCGGAGTCGCGCTTCTTGAGCCGCTAATGAAAGTGGAGGTCGTTACGCCTGAACAGTACATGGGTGACGTGATCGGAGATTTGAATTCAAAACGCGGACAGGTTCAGGAGATGACCGAACGCTCCGGCGCCAAAGTCATAGACGCTCTCGTTCCTCTTGCTGAAATGTTCGGTTACGC
Organism: Patescibacteria group bacterium; assembly: GCA_038065635.1. GTDB lineage: Bacteria > Patescibacteriota > Patescibacteriia > 2-12-FULL-60-25 > 2-12-FULL-60-25 > JAHJFW01. The sequence goes on from JBBTQP010000060.1 coordinate 9,380, forward strand.
CACAGCGCTCCGTTCCATGACGCAAGGTCGCGCATCATACAGCATGGAATTTTCCAACTACTCCGAAGCCCCGCAGAACGTCACGGCCGCGATCGTTGAGGGAAGGGCGAAGAAATAATTTATTAGTCGGTAGATCGTAGTGAGTAGTTGGTAGTTAAGAAGACGGGCATAGCGCTCGTCTTTTGGTTTCATGATATGCTTTGGGCATGATCGTGTTTACAAGGCACGCTAAAGAGAAGTTTTTATTACTCAAGAGTCACGGAGTTACCGTGACCGAAAAACAAGTGCGTGATGCATTGGAGGTTCCGTATTTAATCGATCATTCGCGTTTTCCGTTGCTTATCGCGCAAATTGGATTTGACGCACATCGAGTCTTGCGGGTAGTCTATAAACAAGGAAGCGATATCAAGACAGTGATCACATCTTATCCAGGTCGAAGAAAACAATATGAAAAAAATTAGATACATTAAGCCAAAGATCAGCTATGAACCGGAAGCGGATGTTTTAACATGGGAACTTTCGGATAAGGATATTTACTCTGCAAAGGAAATGGGTAATATTGTCGTGCATTTTACGAAAAACGATTTGCCGATACTGGTCGAGATTCTTGATGCGAGTAATTTTTTATTGCAAGCAAAACGCCTGATCCATAAAGAACCGAGGATTGTGATGCGCAAGAGGCTGGCGCTCGCTTGATTTTATTCTGATGATCATAAATTCTCAGTCGGCTTTGCCACGTGGTAATTGAGTAAAACGATAAAAAATCAATTTTGCATTTTACAGAAAAATGTACCGATCGGTACATTTTTCTGTAAAGTTAAATGTAGTGTGTTACACTGTTCGTTATGAGTGAGACGAATGTTGAAAAGGAATTGTTGAATGTTCCTTGGCGGGAAAAGTGGCGGGCGTACAAGAATTTTTTGCGCATCATCTGGCGCGCGAATCCGTCGCTCGCCGCATTTCGATTCGCCATGCTTTTTTTCGGCGCATTCCTCCAGCCGATCGAGGTTTATGCGTTTTCACTGTTCATTTCCGCGATCGCGACCGGAAAATCCGAACGCGCGCCGAGCTTAATCGCTATAGTCGCTATTACTTACGGACTTCGTGTTTTGATCAACAACATAACTTATTCCAAAATTGACGGCTGGTTTTCCAGAAACGCAGGACTTGCGACGCAACTGCATATTTTCGGTCATATTTCGCGTCTCGATCCGGAGCAATTGCTTAAAGAAGACGTGCGCCGCGATTTGGATTTCGTGCGCGAAGATCTTTGGCGTTTGAACAATCTTCCAAATCACACAGAGTGGTTCGTTCGATCGTGTTTTAAGATTGTCGGCGCGATCGGTTTGGCATTTGCGGCTCCGTTTTGGGTCACGCTCGTGGTTTTGTTTCACGCTGTTTTGGAAGCTGTGATACTCGGATATGAGTCAAAAAAGGACATATGGATTTCGACATGGAATTCTCTCGATGGGCGCCGCGTGGAATATGCGCGGTACATTTTTTTGTCAGGCGATGATTTTCGCGAAATACGTTTGTTAGGCGCCGCTCATCGTTTTATTCGCAACATGAGGGAATCGTGCGTTCGGATAATCGCTCGTTTTCGTACGGCCGCTCTTCAAAGCTTCGGAAATCGCGTGTTTCTATCCTTTGTACACGCCGGCGCTTACGCGATCGTCATTGTCGTTTTGGGTTCGCGCGCTTTTTCAGGTCCCGAAGCGCTTGCTACTTTGTATGTTTCGGTAAATCTTTTCGGATTGATGGGAGAGGCGTTAGGCGGACTCTCGTCTTCGGTGAGTCGCATCTCCGCCGACCTCGGGATCCTGACTCGTGTTAATCATCTTCTCGAACTTCCGGTTGAGTCTGAAAAGGGGATCGCGATACCAAAGGGACCGATGATAGTCGAATTCAAGAACGTGTCATACCGCTACCCTGGTACGGAGGCGCATGCGCTAAAAAACATTTCGCTTACCTTTCGTGAGGGCGAACATATTGCAATTGTCGGCGAAAACGGAGCAGGTAAATCCACGTTTCTTAGGTTACTTTCCGGACTCGATAGACCGACGTCAGGCGAGATATTGTTGAATGGCGCGTCGCTTGGTAGCTATAAGCGTTCCGAATGGCGACGCGCGTTCCATCTCATGTTGCAGGGAGCGAAGCTGTACCAGGATTTTTTACGTGAAAATTTGCTTTACGGCGCTCCGCAAACTAAATGGAAAAAGATCGCGTTTCCGCTCGAACAGAGCGTTCATATAGCCGGAGCCGAGTCGGTAATCCGCGAAGTGCCGTCAGGATATGAAACGTTCCTTGGCGATTGGGCGGCGCCGCCGGATGTGATTCCACATCGCGTGTCAGGCGGACAACAGCAAAAACTGCTCATCGCGCGGACTCTCGTTCACGGCGGCCGCATAGTTGGATTCGATGAACCGACCTCCGCAATGGACGCCTTAGCCGAGAGCGGATTTTTTGAACGGCTTCACGAATCCATGGCCGGTCGAGGTTTGATTTTTATCTCTCACAGATTTTCAACCGTTCGTCGTGCCAACCGCATTTTGGTTTTTCATGAAGGCCGCATGTCAGAGGAGGGGACGCATGATGAGTTGGTCGCGCTCGGCGGAAAATACTCCAAGCTCTATGCGGAACAGGCAAAGTGGTATGCGTGAGATTTGTTGTTTAAGAAAAAAGACCTCGGCCCTTCGATAGATGTAGGGCAGGGGTCCGGAAGTTAGTGGAGAGTTGGCTCCTCGCGTGACTGGTGGCCGGCGCGAATAATCAGCGAAAGCTCCATATCAGGGGAGGGGTTGCCCAGCTCTTTAAGTCGGACTACCTTCTTCTACTCTAGTGGTCGTGAAGGTTGCCGTCTGTAAGCGCCTTTTCCCCATTCTCCGAGGAGAGTGGGTACTACTCTCCACGGTTAGAATAGTCTCGCGCTGCATAGAAGTCAATTTTGGTAGAAGTCAACTTCAGTAGATAAAGAAAAGGACCCCAAGGTTGAGGTCCGGAAAGAAGCGGAGGGCCACGGATCACACCCGAATGGCCGGGGGGAAGGACACGGGGCGTGCTCCAGGCCCTCCACTCAGGATGTTATTAACAACGTGGTACTTCTGTCAAGGACTTTATCCTCTTGTCCGCTTTAGTTTCTTGCTGTTACATATTCTCACTATGTCGCTTCAACACGTTTTGGAAGTCGCTCGAAAAAACGGGATGCCGGTAATTATCACGGACATGTCCGGTCGCGAGCCGATGGTAATAATGCCGCTAGAACAATTTGAGGCAATGGCGTTCAGTACGCAGTCGTCAATGCTAAATACACAGTTCTCGGTGTCCAGTACACAGTCGCAAAAAGATACGGCACCAGGGATTCGGAATTCGGAACTCGACAACGCCATCGCGGAAATGGCGGCAGAACGCGCCAAAAGTCGGATGGAAGAAGCTGCCCGTCAGTTGGAGGATTTAACAAAACAGACACAGTCACCCTTGGACGAAGAAATACCATTGGAAGAGCGTTTCTACATAGAGCCAAACGTCGATAGATAGTTTTTTTTGCTAGAACAAGGCAAAAAATCGTAATTCTGACAACCGATTTTATCGGTAATAACGCATCAAGGTCAATATCCTTGCGTCATTTTTTCGGTTCTGGTATAGTCCTACCGCTTATAAAAAACCAAGCGATTATTTTTAACTCTGCACAATATATATGGCAGAAATGTTTGACCGCTCCAAACCCCACGTAAACGTTGGGACGATTGGACACGTGGACCACGGCAAGACGACGCTTACGGCGGCGATTCTTTCTGTACTATCCGCACACGGGCAAAAAGCCCAGAAAAAGGGAATTGATGAACTCGATAAAGCGCCGGAGTCAAAAACTCGCGGTATTACGATCGCCACCGCGCATACCGAGTATGAGTCGGAAAAGCGTCACTACGCGCACGTTGACTGTCCTGGTCACGCCGACTACATCAAGAACATGATTACCGGCGCCGCGCAGATGGATGGTGCGATTTTGGTTGTAGCCGCCACCGACGGTCCAATGCCTCAAACTCGCGAGCACATTCTTTTGGCTCGTCAAGTCGGCGTTCCTGCCATGGTAGTTTTTTTGAACAAAGTTGACATGGTTGACGATCCGGAGTTGATCGACTTGGTCGAACAAGAAGTTCGCGATCTTCTCAAAAAATACGAATTTGACGGCGATAACGTTCCTATTATCCGCGGATCCGCTTTGAAAGCGCTACAGAACCCTTCGGACGAGGTCGCTTCAAAACCTGTTTTGGATCTCATTAAGGCGTTGGACGAATACATCCCGCAACCCGTACGTGAAACCGACAAACCGTTACTCATGCCCGTGGAAGACGTGTTTTCCATCGAAGGTCGCGGAACGGTTGCCACCGGCCGCATTGAGCGCGGAATGGTTAAGATAAACGAAGAAGTGGAGCTCGTCGGTTTGGGCGAAACGCGCAAGACCGTCGTGACCGGAATTGAAATGTTTAATAAGCAGTTGACGGAAGGTTTGGCCGGAGACAACGCCGGACTTCTTCTTCGCGGTATCAAGAAGGAAGAAATTGAGCGCGGTATGGTTCTTGCCAAGCCGGGCTCTATCACTCCTCACATAGAGTTCGAAGCGGAAGTATACGCCTTGACCAAAGAGGAAGGCGGACGCCACAAACCGTTCCTCACCGGATACAAACCGCAGTTCTACATCCGAACAACGGACGTTACGGGTGAAGTTAAACTTCCGGAAGCCGTTGCCATGGTAAACCCAGGTGACACGGTGCAGATGAACATCACGCTTATCACTCCGGTTGCCATGGAAGAAAAGATGCGCTTTGCCATCCGCGAAGGAGGCAAGACCGTCGGAGCCGGCGTCGTGACGAAAATAATCAAATAAAATGCCTGACGCAGTAAAAAAAGCAGCCGCGACCGCGAAAAGCGGAACCGCAGCAGACGTGAATGAAGTGGCGTCTTCCAGGGTTCGGATCAAGATCCGAGCATACGATCACAAGATCATAGATCAATCGACTCGTACGATAATCGACACGGCTGAACGTACGGGAGCGAAAGTGGTCGGACCGGTTCCTTTGCCGACAGAAAAGAAAAAGTGGACGGTGAACCGCTCAACATTCGTCCATAAAAATGCCAGAGAGCAGTTTGAAATGCGGATCCACAAACGAATAGTAGACATCATGGATCCGAACGCAAAAACCATTGACGCGCTGACCAGTTTGAATCTTCCGGCAGGCGTGGATGTGGAGATAAAGATGTGAGGAAGTCGAAAGTCTATAAAGTCCGTAAAGTCTATAAAGTCAGAAAGTTAGAAGGAAGCAAATCGTTCCCTGCAAATCTGTTTCACAAGGAGTAAGTTGTCGGTCGGGGCAAGTTCCGGCCAAACGTCGCCAGCGAATGCGAACGTCATGACATAACCTCCCTGCTTATAGAAATGGATTTGTTGCTGATCAGACAATTTATACGCCTTTGTTCGCTGCAGAGGCCAGAAGCTAGACCGTATCTTTACGATATATTCCTGCTTCTGGCCTCTCTGCGTAGATCGGCCGGATGTATGAAATTCATTCTTGCAAAAAAACTTGAAATGTCACAGGTATTCCGTCCCGATGGGACGGTTGTTCCCGTGACTTTGCTACAAGCCGGACCCTGCATGGTTACGCAGGTAAAAAAGTCTGAATCCGACGGATATCAAGCGGTTCAGGTCGGATTTCTTCCGGCTAGAAAGCTTACGAAACCGCAGGAAGCGCATCTTAAGGATTTGCCGAAGTTTCAGGTTTTACGAGAATTCCGAACGGATGAAACCGATGCTTACAAACGCGGAGACAATATCGAAGCAACCAAATTTTCCCCTGGAGACGTAATTGAAGTTACGGGAACATCAAAGGGAAAAGGATTTCAAGGCGTAGTTAAGCGTCATGGTTTTCACGGATCGCCAGCGACACACGGCCATGAAGACCAGGAGCGCATGCCGGGTTCTTCCGGAGCAGGCGGTCTTCAGCACGTATTGAAAGGAACGAGAAAACCGGGACGAATGGGCGGTGACATCGTAACCGTCAAGAATTTGGAGGTCATGGAGATTCGCGATAATGGAATTCTCGCCGTGAAAGGCGCTGTTCCGGGCGCGCGAAACGCCGTTATTGAACTTCGAAGCGCCTAATGAATATGCCATCAGTCAAAATATACAATCAGGAAGGACAAGAAACCGGAAAAATGGATTTGAATCCGAAGTTTTTCGGCGTGAAAGTCAAACCGGCACTGGTTCACGAAGTCGTCATCGCGCAACAGACCAATGCCCGTAAGAACACGGGACACACCAAAACTAAGGGCGAAGTAAAAGGGGGCGGAAAAAAGCCATGGAAACAAAAAGGAACCGGTCGCGCGCGCCAAGGATCCATCCGTTCGCCGCAATGGGTCGGCGGAGGAATTACGCACGGTCCGCGCAAAGAGCGCAATTTTAGCGTAAAAGTCAACAAGAAATTGAAGCGAGCCGCTTTGTACATGGCGCTATCGGATAAAGTCGCAGATGAAAAATTGTTAGTGCTGGAACCGCCGACTTTCTTAGAACCGAAAACGAAATTTGCCGCTGCCATGATTAAGAAGTTGCCTCTGGGAAAGAGAACGCTGTTCGTAATTCCGTCGTCAAATCCGTCCTTGCTTCGCATGGTTCGCAATCTTTCTTCGATAAAGATGGTAACTGCGAATACTCTTAATCTTGTCGATGTAGTGAACGCGCCGACCATTATGTTCCAGCGCGACGCAATCGGAGCATTTGAAAAAATATATGGGGTTGTTTAATCGCTTAAAGAAAAAGGCGGACAAGGCGGTAGCGCCTGCGCCAAAACCGGAAGTTGCTTCAAAAGAAGCGGCGAAGATTACGTCTGCGTCTTCACAACCGCGTACAGGCGGTATGAGAGCTGAACTTTTGCTTATGCCGCATGTGAGCGAGAAGGCCGCAAAGCACGCATCGAGCGGCACGTATGTATTTAACGTTCCGATTTCCGCAAACAAGATAGAGATTCGCAAAGCGGTCGAGGGAATGTACGGCGTGAACGTTGAAGCGGTTCGCATGATTCGCGGTATTGGAAAACCGGTCAGCCGCGGAAAAATTATCGGTCGTCGAAATCGATGGAAGAAAGCGCTGGTTACCGTAAAGAGCGGTCAGAAGATCGATCTGCACGAAGGAGTTTAATATCCACTTATGCCGATTAAGATATACAAGCCGTTGCAAAAGAACGTCCGAAGAAACTCCTCGGTTCAGGATTTTTCTGATATCACGAAATCAAAGCCAGAAAAGAGTTTGATTTTGCCGCGAAAGAAATTTTCCGGCCGCACCAACGGGAAGATTACCGTTCGCCACCAAGGCGGAGGCGAGAAGCAACACGTTCGCGTGATCGATTATCGCCGCGACAAATTTGATATTCCCGCAAAAGTAGTGTCCATCGAATACGATCCATCTCGCGGTGCGCGTATCTCGCTTCTTTTCTACAAAGACGGAGAAAAGCGCTATATTATCGCTCCAGATCATATCAAAGTTGGCGATACCGTAATATCTTCCAAGACTTCCGCGGAAATCAATCCTGGAAACGCGCTTCCGTTGGAAAAACTTCCTATCGGCGTCATGGTGCACAATGTTGAGTTGCAGCCGGGTAAAGGCGCACAGCTTGGACGTGGCGCCGGAACAGTAATTCAGTTGATGGCTTTGGAGGGCGACTATGCCGCGTTGAAGTTGCCGTCAGGAGAAACTCGCAAGGTTCCAAAAACCTGTATTGCTACGATCGGAACAGTATCAAATCCTGATTGGCGCCTTGTTCGATGGGGGAAGGCCGGACGCATGCGTCGTCGTGGGATCAAGCCGACGGTTCGAGGAAAGGCCATGAACCCGGTCGATCACCCTCACGGCGGAGGAGAAGGAAAGCATCCGATCGGTATGAAGTACGCGAAAACCAAGTGGGGCAAGCACGCGCTTGGCGTAAAGACGCGAAAGAAAAAGCTGGTTTCAGACGCCCTTATCATTCAACGCCGACGCAAAAAATAATATGTCACGAAGTCTCAAAAAAGGGCCATTCATCGATCCAAGATTGCTCGTAAAAGTTGCGAAGCTTAAGCCTGGAGAAAAAACAGTGATCAAGACGTGGTCGCGTTCGTGCACCATCACGCCTGAAATGGTTGGAGTTACGTTCGGCGTGCACAACGGAAAAGTTCATATCCCGGTATTGGTTGTAGAAAACATGGTCGGGCATAAACTCGGAGAATTCTCGCCGACGCGCAAATTTGTGCGTCACGGTGGAAAGATGCAGAAAGATCTCGAGTCGTCCAAGGAATCCACGGTAGCAGCACCAGCCGCGGCTCCGGCGAAAAAATAAAATTATATGGAAGTACGCGCAATTCTCCGACATCTGCACATGGCCCCGCGAAAGGTCCGGCTTGTTGTTGACCTCATAAGAGGACTTCCAGTTACCGAAGCGGAAACCCGTCTTACTTTTTTGAAGCGCGATGCGGCTTTGCCAGTATTAAAACTTCTCCGTTCTGCAATCGCGAACGCAGAACATAATTTCAAACTGAATCGCGAAGCGTTGTCAGTAAAAACCATTTTCGCCGACGGTGGCGCAACGATCAAACGATCCCGCGCCAGGGCCATGGGAAGTTCCGCGCCGATCAGGAAGCGCACGACGCACGTAAGTATCGTTTTGTCGGATGAGAAGAAAAAGTCCGTAAAGTCCGTAAAGTCTGTAAAGTCCGTAAAGTCGGTGAAGTCGGAGGTCGAGGGAGAAAAAGCCAACATCTAATATTATGGGTCACAAAGTTCATCCGAAAGTTTTCCGTCTTGGAACGACCGCAACCTGGCCGTCGCGTTGGTTTGCCCGTAACGAAGCATACCGAACGATGTTGAAGGAGGATATCGAGCTACGATCCTTCCTTCAAACGGAGTTGCGTGACGCGCAGGTCAGTCAGGTTCAGATTGAACGGTCGCGCGGATCCATCACGGTGACCATCGCGACAGGAAAACCAGGATTGCTCATCGGACGTTCCGGCGTGGGCATAGAGGAGTTGAAGAAAAAAATTCGAACAAAGTTTTATCGAGGGAAAAAAGTTCAATTGCAAGTAAATATCGTTGAGGCACCGAAGGCCTCGCTTGAAGCGCCTATCATCGCAAGACAGGTAGCTATGGATCTCGAACGCCGCATGCCGTTTAGGCGCGTATTGAAGTTCGCCATTGAGCGCGTGAAAAAAGCGGGAGCGCTCGGAGTGAAAATCGCGGTTTCCGGACGTTTGAACGGAGCCGAGATCGCGCGCCGCGAATGGCTTGGATGGGGAAAGATTCCGCTTACGAATCTTCGCGCGGACATCGATTATTTTCAGGAAACCGCCAGAACAATGGCAGGAGCGATTGGGGTAAAGGTTTGGATTTATCGCGGCGATATTTTTGAACAGGATAGAATGGCGCAATATCAGCCAACCACTCCGACGCGCGCTCGCGGCGGTGTCGGCGGTCGTCCGCAAAGAACATAATAACCACGAGATATGTTGATTCCACGAAAGGTTAAGCACCGAAAATGCCACAAAGGCCGCCGTCGAAACACCGGCGTCGCTACTGATAAGATCGAGCTCGCGTTCGGCCAATTCGGTTTGAAAGCAATGACTTTTGCGTGGATCTCCGCAAGGCAAATCGAAGCCGCGAGACGCGTACTGACTCGTTTTACACGGCGCGGCGGAAAGATTTGGATCCGTATTTTCGCGGATCGTCCGGTAACGAAAAAAGGAAATGAAGTTCCGATGGGAGCCGGAAAAGGTTCGGTGGATCACTACATCGCCATAGTCAAACCCGGAACGATTATGTTTGAAATGGACGGCATTACGCCGGCATCGGCAAAAGAAGCGCTCGAACTATCGGGTTATAAGCTTTCATGCAAAACGCGTTACGTATCGAAAGAATAATATGTTGAATCCAAACGAACTTACGCAAAAAACACGCGAAGAGCTCCAGAAGATGGCGTCCGATCTTCGTGGTGAAATTAGAGATTTTCGATTTAAGATAGCGACTCGCCAGCACGCGCACGTCCGAAATCTTAGGCATGCAAAACGCGACTTGGCGCGACTTCTCACATCCATTCGTCAGAAAATGACGACAACGCCAAAAGTATGAACACATCACTCGATCAAGTAAAAACCGTAAGCGTGCCGAAGAAACGACGTACTCTTCAAGGAACCGTAGTTTCGACAAAAATGGCGAAAACGATTGTCGTGAAAGTGGACAGGCATCTTCCACATCCGATTTATGGAAAGTTTTACACGAAATCGGAAAAGTTCAAGGTACATGATGAAAATGCAAAAGCGAAAGTTGGAGACGTGGTTGAATTCGAAGAAACAAGGCCAATATCAAAGCAAAAGTGCTGGCGCTATATTCGGACAGTTAAGCGCGCGGAAGTCTCCGAACAGGATGTAATAACCCAGTCATTGCAACCAATCATCTAATTTATGGTTCAACATCGAACAATGCTCTCTGTCGCGGATAATACCGGAGCCAAAAAACTCCAGTGCATTCGCGTACTCGGAGGGTATCAAAAACGATACGCGGGGATTGCGGATATCGTGACGTGCGTCGTAAAGGAAGCTGCGCCGAACGGAACCGTAAAGAAATCTGACGTTGTACATGCCGTAGTAGTACGAACACGAAAAGAAAAGCGACGCACTGACGGAACATATATTCGCTTTGACGATAATGCGGTCGTAATTATCGATAGAAAGACAAAAGAGCCGAAAGGTACGCGTATTTTCGGACCTGTGGCACGTGAATTGCGTGCGAGCGGTTTTACTAAAATAGTCTCATTGGCGCCGGAAGTGCTGTAAATAATATGAAGTCCATAAAGTCCATAAAGTCCATAAAGTCCATAAAGTTTTGGATGACTTTTGACTTTACAGACTTTATAGACTTTCGACTTTTCTAAATATGACTAAACTACTTATAAAAACCGGCGACATAGTGAAAGTGCTCGCGGGCAAAGACAAGGGAAAGACGGCGAAGGTTATACAGACTTTCCCGAAGCTTAATCGTGTCGTTGTCGAGGGCGTCAATGTGGCGAAACGCCATTTGAAGACGCGACGTAAAGGAGAAAAAGGGCAAGTCGTGGAATTTTCAATGCCTATCCATGCGTCGAACGTGCTTCCTGTAGCGGACACTGGTAAAACGGTACGGCACGTAAAAAAGAATAGAAAAATATGACGCTGAAAGAATTATACAAAACCAAGATCGTTCCTGATCTGGCGAAAGAGTTCGGCATAAAGAACAGCTCGGCAGCGCCGAAGATTTCATCGGTAACGCTATCCGTTGGCTTATCACACGGCTTGAAAGATCCTAAATTTATCGAAGTCGCCGAAAGCGTCTTGAGCCGTATTTCCGGACAGCGCCCAGTAAAGACAAAATCCAAGCAGTCGATCTCCAACTTCAAAATCAGGAAAGGTATGGTAGTGGGTATGCGCGTTACGTTGCGAGGAAAACGAATGTGGGATTTTTTGGAAAAATTCCTTCATGTCACTTTTGCTCGCGTACGCGACTTCCGAGGAATTTCCACAAAACATGTCGATGCCCGTGGAAACGTCTCAATCGGTTTTCGTGAATTCCTACCGTTTCCGGAAATTCGCCCTGATGAAGTTGAGCGAGTTCACGGTCTTGAAGTAACGGTAGCAACGACCGCCGGAGACACTGCGAAGGGGATAGCGCTGCTTAAGGCGCTTGGTTTTCCTTTCGCTAAGAGTAATTCCAAATAGATATGGCAACAGCATCACAAATGGCAAAAGCAAACAAGAAGCCGAAATTTTCCTCAAGGAAGATGCGGCGCTGCTGGCGTTGCGGTCGTCGACACGGATTTATCCGCGACTTCAATCTATGCCGTATTTGTTTCCGCGAATTAGCTAACAAAGGAGAGCTGCCAGGAGTTAAAAAATCCAGTTGGTAATAAAAGTATGCATACAGATCCTATCAGTGATTTTCTGACGCGCATCCGAAATGCGCAACGGTCCCATCTGGACACCGTAGTTTCACCTTCTTCGCGTTTGAAATACGCGATCGCAAAAATTCTCGAAAAAGAAGGTTTCGTAGGTCCTGTCGCCGAAACAACGGAGGGCGTGCGAAAAACCATTACGGTGCTGTTGAAATACAGCGGCCAGGATCCGGCCATCCGCTTCATTAAGCGCATCTCCACTCCGGGCCGCAGATTGTATCGAAAATCGGACGAACTTCCGCGCGTACTTTCAGACTACGGTATAGCCATCGTTTCAACTTCCGCCGGAATGATGACCAACAAGGAAGCGCGTCGCCGAAAACTTGGCGGAGAGGTAATTTGCGAAGTCTATTAATATGAAGTCTATAAAGTCCATGAAGTCTATAAAGTCCATAAAGTCTTGGATGACTTTCGACTTTACGGACTTTATGAACTTTTGATTTTCTTCTATATGTCACGTATTGGAAAAAAACCCGTTTTACTTCCAGCCGGCGTCGATGTGACTATCGGTCAGGGTAAAGTTGACGTGAAGGGACCGAAAGGGATTCTGCATGTTTATATTCCGTCTCCCGCCACGGTTTCGAGTCAAGACGATCCGCGCGCGCTTTTGGTTTCTGTTCCGGATGAAAGCAATCTTTCGAATAAAGCGATTTGGGGATTGACGCGCCAACTCATCGCGAACGCCGTGGAAGGAGTTCAAACGCCGTTTAAAAAATCACTGGAATTGGTCGGCGTAGGATTTAAGGTCGCGCAAGCCGGTAGCACGCTCACTCTTGAAGTCGGCTTCTCTCATCCGGTCGTGTTCAAGCTGCCGGAAGGGGTTGAAGCGACGGTCGATAAACAGGTCGTAACGTTTACCGGTTCGGACAAGCAGCTGATCGGAGAAACTGCGGCACAATTTCGACGCATTCGTCCCCCCGAGCCTTATAAGGGGAAAGGAATTAAATTCACTACCGAAGTCGTTCGTCGGAAAGCCGGAAAGACGGCTACGAAGTCCGCATAACGGAAGAATGAAAATCGTATGAATACCCAAAGAAAAATACAAGCATCGCGAAAACGCCGTATCGCACGAGTTCGCGCCAAAGTCACAGGAAGCGCCGAGCGTCCGCGGCTTACCGTACGACGTTCCTTGAAGCATGTTTATGCGCAGGTGATTGACGATGCCATCGGAAAGACGATTGCCACAGCTTCGGATATCGATTTGGAGAAGGACGCTGTAAAAGGCAAGAAGAAGGTCGAGGTTTCACAAGCCGTAGGTGCGCTTGTGGCCGAACGCGCTAAAGCGAAGGGTGTAACGTCGGTTGTTTTCGATCGTCGCGATAAAAAATTTCACGGGCGCATAAAAGCGCTGGCGGAAGGCGCCAGGCAAGGGGGACTCAACTTCTAAAATATGTCAGAAAACGCACCACAACCACAGTCGGCAGCTCCGAAAGCAGGCGGAGGATTCGCCGCGCAACCGGCTCGCGGAGGACGCCGTTCTTTTGGCGGAGGCCAAGGCCAACGCGGACGCGGACCGCGAGGCGGACGTCCACAGTCCGGCGAGTTTCAGGTCGAGTCCGATTACGAGGAAAAGAATCTGGAAGTAACACGCGTCACGCGCGTCACTAAAGGCGGAAAGCGAATGCGTTTTCGAACCCTCACCGTTATCGGAAACAGAAAAGGACGAGTCGGTTTCGGTCTCGCTAAAGGCGTTGACGTCGCAGGTGCTATCGGAAAGGCAACTACGCAAGCGCGAAAAGCTTTAATCACCGTTCCTTTGATCAAAGAAACTATTCCACACGCGGTTCTCGCAAAATTTCGAGCGGCTGAAGTATTGCTTATGCCGGCGCCTCGTGGAACCGGCGTTAAGGCAGGCGGTGCTGTTCGCGCAGTATTGGAATTAGCCGGAGTCGCGAACGTATCCGCCAAGATTCTCGGTTCGAACAACAAGATCAACAACGTGAAAGCCACTTTTTTGGCGCTGAAAAAATTAAGAATACCGGAAGCTCGAGTAAAATAAATTATTCGATATGACAATAAGTCTCCATAACATCGCGCCAGCCAAGGGCTCACGACCGAAGAAATTCCGCGTGGGTCGTGGAAACGCGTCAGGCCGCGGCACCACGGCTGGTCGCGGAACAAAGGGTCAGCGAGCGCGAACCGGAGGTAGAAATCGTTTGAAGATCAAGGGTATAAAACAGATGCTTTTGGCCTTCCCGAAATCACGCGGCTTCCATAGTGGGTTTACGCGAGTGTATGATATACGCGTAAATAAGATTATGTCTGCGTTCGCTGACGGAGATCGCGTGAATATCGCCGCTCTCAAACGCAAATACATGGTTCCGAAATCCGCAATATTGGCGAAGATCGTCGGAGGAGGCGAGGTTACGAAGAAATTGAATCTTGAAGGAATTAAGGTTACGGCATCGGTCCGCGAGGCGTTGATAGCAGGCGGCTGTACCATTAAGAAAGAATCGGCGAAATCTTCGAAGGATAAGAAATCGAAAAAGACAAGCAAATCGTAATATCGGTGTAAAACTGTAATATGTTGGAAAAATTGAAATCCGCTTGGCGAGTCAAAGACGTGCGAAACGCGCTCTTGATGGCTTTGGGAGTGATGGTGGTCTTTCGGATTGCGGCTCACATACCGCTACCTGGAATAAACTTGGTGGCGCTCAAGAATTTTTTTGAAGCTAACCAAATTCTCGGACTTCTCAACCTGTTTTCCGGCGGAACCATTTCCAGCTTTTCGGTTGTAGCTCTTGGAGTCGCGCCGTACATCACGGCGTCGATTATTTTTCAGCTTCTCTCGATGATCTTTCCTGCGCTCGAGGCGATTCAGAAGGAAGGGGAGTCAGGACAGCGACGTATAACACAATGGACGCGTTTACTCACGATACCGCTTTCAATTTTACAATCTTTCGGTCTCTTGTCTTTGCTTCGCGGCTCGCAGTTTCAGATTCTGACAAAAACCGATCCGTTGCATATAGTGACGATCATCGTCACCGTTACGGCAGGAACAATATTTTTAATGTGGCTAGGTGAGTTGATTTCAGAGAAAAAGATCGGAAACGGAATTTCGCTTTTGATTTTTGCCGGTATCGTAGCGAGTCTTCCGCAGCAGGCCTCGCAGCTGTTCATGACATTTGACCAGTCGCAAATTTTCGTTTGGGGATTCTACATCGTGGTAGCTCTCCTCACGATTTTCGGAGTGGTATTCGTAACTGAAGCCCAACGCAATATCCCCGTGCAATACGCCCGTGCGTCGCACGGCGCGGGAACTCTCTCCGGAGGCATATCGTCCAGTCTTCCGCTTCGCGTGAACATGGCCGGCGTGATTCCTATCATCTTCGCGATTTCGTTGCTTTTGTTTCCGTCGGTAGTCGCACAATTTTTTGTAAGCGCTCGAACTCCGTGGATCGCGGACGTGGCTCGGTGGGTTATAGTAACTCTTCAGAATCAGATCGTGTACGGCGCGTCATATTTCATTTTGGTATTCGCGTTTACGTACTTTTACACCGCCGTTGTTTTTCATCCGGATAAAATTGCGGAAAACATGCAAAAGCAGGGAGGCTTCATTCCAGGCATTCGTCCAGGTCGTCCGACTGCGGAGTATCTCAATGCAGTCATAAACCGAATAAACCTTTTTGGAGCTGGCTTTTTGGGACTTATCGCTGTTCTTCCTTTGCTCGGTCAGGGCATGGGCGGGTCAAAGCTTCTCGCTATCGGCGGAACATCCCTTCTCATCGTCGTCTCCGTTGTAATCGAATCCGTGAAGCAAATCGAGTCGCAGATCACCATGCGTCAGTACGACGCGTACTAGAACAGGAATCAACTCTCATCCACTCTGAAAGCATTCGGGGGGATGACAACAAAGAATAGGCGCACTTATCTTAAGGCGGAGAATCTGATATTCTTTTCTTTCTGTGACAAAGAAACGATTACGCGTGGTGTTGTTTGGACCTCAGGGCTGCGGCAAGGGGACGCAGGGGCAACTTATCGCCGATCGTTTTGACGTACCGCTCGTCGGCGTTGGAGAAATGCACCGCAAAGAAATAGCGGAAAATACATCGCTCGGTAAATTGGTAAAACAATACGTGGAAAGCGGAACTCTGGCTCCCGACGAAGTGACGAACGCGATTGTTGCAAAACAGATGAAGCGGCTTGATCTTTCGAAAGGATTCGTGATCGACGGCTATCCGCGCAACGTTGAACAGGCAATCCATCTCGACCGCATAGCGAAAGTGAATCTCGCGATCAATATAAAAATATCCGACAAGGAATCCATACGTCGGTTAGAGGGAAGGGTTCAATGCGAGGCGTGTGGCCAGGTTTACCATCTGACGGACGCTCCGCCGATACGCAAAGGAGTTTGCGTGGTCTGCGGTCGCAAGCTTACTAAGCGTTCGGATGATACCGAGGACATAATTCGCCAGCGCCTTGCGAGCTATCATTTTATGACCGAGCCATTAGTCACCTACTATCGTCAGCGCGGAGTTTTGCTGGTTATTAACGGCGAACAGCCGATTCCGTACGTTTTTGAAGATGTCATGAAAAAGACTGCAAAACTTGGATTTTCGGCGTAGTAGCCGATCATTACAATGCGTGTTAGAGTTTTTATATGGCGCTTATAAAGACAGCGGAGGAGATAGAAAAACTCAAAGAAGGAGGCGTTTTGCTTTCCAGCATTTTGCGTAAGATAGCATCCGCGTGTAAAGCAGGAGTAACTACAGAATCGTTTGATGAATTGGCGCGAAAAGAATTTGAGTGCGTCGGGGGCACGCCGTCTTTTTTGAATTATCAGATCGGACCTGAATATACTCCTTATCCGTCAGCGCTATGCATCTCAATCAACGAAGAGGTCGTGCACGGAATCGCGTCCTCAGATCGTATCATCGCTGATGGCGACATCGTGGGGCTTGATATTGGCATGTGGTACAAGGGTCTGGCGACCGACATGGCGACAACCGTTATCGTCGGCGACGTCACGTCCGAAGTCCGTGCTCTCGTGGCGGATACGCGCGAGTCGTTGGTACGCGCGCTCTCCGTCGTGAAAGCGGGCGCATTGGTAGGAGAAATCGGCGCAACGATCGAAGATTTTCTTTTGCCCAAAAAATACGGAATCGTCCGCGACCTCGTGGGTCACGGAGTAGGTCATGCGATCCACGAAGACCCGCAGATTCCGAATTTTCGCGATCCACGCACACCGAGAACAGTCTTGAAAGAGGGGATGGTTTTGGCGATCGAACCGATGATTACTTTGGGATCATGGAAAGTTCGATTAAAGAAAGACGGATGGACGATCGTGACGGCAGACGGATCTCCATCCGCGCATTTTGAGTTGACGATCGTGGTTACAAAAGATGGATACGAATTCATAACTCCATGGCCGGATGGAGGGGACGGAAGTAGTGGAGTAGGAAAGTAGGGTAGTAGCAAAGGATATGAGCTTTGGGAATCATCGGGATCTGGTTGTATGGCGAAAGTCTATGGACCTTGTTATATTGGTTTATCGACTTACGGAGAAATTCCCAAAACACGAGCAATATGCGCTTACATCTCAAATGAGACGAGCCGCAGTTTCCATCCCAAGTAATATTGCAGAAGGTAGACGTAGAGGAACGGAGAATGAGTTTCGTCATTTTTCACGAATAGCACTTGGATCGGCCGCTGAACTTGAAACTCAGATAGAAATTGCTTTTCGTCTAGAATATGATAACGCAGAGTCATTTAAAGGGAGTATGGATCTTCTTGATGAGGTGTTACGTATGTTGAACAAAATATCTTTCTGAAATCACTACTTCCCTACTCACTACTTCCCTACTCACTACTTCCCTACTCACTACTTCCCTACTCACTACTTC
>JBBTQP010000060.1:27321-29001 GCA_038065635.1 Patescibacteria group bacterium
CCTATTTATGCGTGTTCTAGGCATAGACTACGGATCAAAACGCGTCGGCGTCGCGCTGGGCGACACAGAATCGTGCATTGCGTCACCGTGGTCAATAATAGAGGTCGACAGCCGCTTGGAAGTTTTGCGGCGGATTATGGATTTCGTAAAGAACGAAGGCGCGGAAAAGATAGTAGTCGGAGTTCCGCGTCCCCTTGGCGACCAAAAATTTGAAAATGAGCAGGTCAAAGAAGTCCGGATTTTTATCAAAGATTTGGAAGCGCAAGGAATCTCCGTTGAAGAAGCCGATGAGACATTGAGTAGCAAGCTCGCCGCCGGACAGATGGTTGAACGCGGAGAAAAAGGAAAACGCGACGATCTCGCGGCCGCCGCGATTTTGCAAGGGTGGTTGGAAAGGCGATGATGTTTAGCTTATTGTGTAGCTTTGATTTTTTTGCTACGATTCTATCGTATGAAATTCAGACAATCTTTGTTTTGGGACACGAATCCGCGCAAAATTAATATAAATAAAAATGCGTCTTATATCATTGAACGCGTGCTTGAATTCGGTCGTGACGACGAAGTGCGCTGGTTATGGAAAACCTATGATAAACCAGCAATAAGAAAGGTGATAACCAAATCAAGAGGATTGCGCCCACAAACGAGATCATTATGGTCGCTTCTGCTAAAAGCCCGGTAAAGTGGCATTACGAATCTTTGCCCAGAGCTACAAAAAAGGCGCTTGATTTTTTTTCTAAAGAGGCATGGCTTAAGAAGTCAGAATGGTATTTGGCCGGCGGCACCGCTCTCGCGCTTCGGGTTGGAAACAGAAAATCGCACGATTTGGATTTTTTCACCCAGAAGAGCGATTTTGATAAGAACGGTTTACTCGCGCGTTTCATCGGAAATCCGGATTGGATAACCGAGGCGGTGGAAAAGAATACTGTTCATGGAGAATTGTTTGGAGCAAAAGTTAGCTTTATCGCAAATCCGTTTTTTACTCCCAAACAAAAAATGGATTGGCATGGAGCTGTTCGCGTACTTCATCCGATTGATGTAGAGGTTATGAAATTGATCGCAGTTTCGCAGCGCGGCAAAAAAAGGGATTTTTTTGATCTATTTTGGTGCGCCAATAATCTGGAACGTCTGGAGAGCTCGATAAAAAGATTGCATGGGCAATACCCGACAGTGGCGCACGATTACCATCATATCTTGAAAAGTCTGGTTTATTTCGACGACGCTGAAAGCGATCCGGACCCCATTATATTTTTTAAAGCAAGTTGGACGACCGTTAAAAATTATTTTAGGAACGAAATTCCAGTCATCGCACGAAAACTTATAAAATTGGAATAATAAGCGTTATTAAATTTCCCGCGACTTCAATATCATTCCGCTATGCCCAATTATTCCGAAACCCCTTCAAGCCCTTCGCCGAATCTCCATCCGTCGGAGAAGTCCTGAAAGACCCCGTCGGGTCGTATTTGAAGCGGCACCCGTCTGAAAAAGCAGCTAAGCCGGAGACCGCATTCGGCCTCGATTCGGTTTCTCCCGAACATCGAGCCGAGATATTAGGCGGGGCATATCGCGAATTACTGGACGAGAAAAAGACTGACGCGTGCAAACTCGCCTTCGTATCCGCGTTATACTCTATAATGGTCTGGGAAAACTAGACCACCGTATAAGAGAGATTCGGGGTACAAT
>JBBTQP010000061.1:0-14562 GCA_038065635.1 Patescibacteria group bacterium
CCGTTACGATCCGCGAGGAAACACGGAGAGGTGGCAGAGTGGTCTAACGCGCTGGGTCGTCCCGATACATGGCGGAGAGGTGGCAGAGTGGTCTAACGCGCCGGACTCGAAATCCGGTGTAGCCGCAAGGTTACCGTGAGTTCGAATCTCACCCTCTCCGCCATGATGCGGGATCCCGACACGCATTTGGATTAATATCGCGTAGTCGGGAAAATCCAGTGTAGCCGCAAGGTTACCGTGAGTTCGAATCTCACCCTCTCCGCCATACAATACCGACCTACACAGGTCGGTATTGTTTTTGTATAGAAAATGATACCCTGACTCAGCTATGATCTATTTCATTGGAGGTCCACCACGATGTGGAAAAACGACAATGGCAAAACAAATGTCGAAACAGCTCCAGATACCATGGATATCCTGCGACACGTTAGAGGTTATCAGCGGAGCATACATGACAAAAAACGAATGGGACAAAGCGCATCCGTATTCCTTGTTGCGTCGGATCCACAAAACGAATGACCAATTTTATGAAGCGCTATCTCCACAAAAAATCGTCAGCGTTCTCAAAAAACAAGCCAGGGCGACATTTGCTGCAATCGACATGATGACCATTTGCGAAATCAAAGATGGGAACGATTACATTATCGAGGGCTATCATCTTGAACCTCGCTTCATACAGTCGCTCATGAAGAAGTATGGAAAGAAAAATCTCAAAGCCGTCTTTCTGACAAAGATGGATGCTGAAAAGTTTGCCCAAGACGTCCATAAAAGCATAACACCGAACGACTGGTTGATTTTAGGAACGAAGAAAAAAGAAAATTTTGTACGAGTCGGCCAGATGGTTTTTTGGTACAGTCACATGCTTGAGAAGGAAGCAGAAAAATATGGATTCCCTGTATTATGCATGGATCAAGAGTTCTCCAAACAACTGCAAAAAGGTATCGTTGGGCTTACGCGATGATTTAATTTACCCGACCCACTTGCCTCAAAAACGCTTTCCGCCTCCGCCAAACAAAAAAGACCCTCGCGGGTCTTTTTTGTAAGTTTACTTTATCGTGATTTTTGTATCCTTCGGAATCGTGAGCGTGAACATTGCCTGGCGCGGTTCGATGTCGCCGTCTTCTCCTTTTATTTCGCGTTGGATTTGGAGATCATCGTCTTTTTTTACGAAAACCAAATCGTTCTGTGCGCCTGCCCAGTAAAATCCTTTACGGCCAACTTCCTCTCCGTCGATGAGTTTTGTTTCCTTGTCGACTATGCTGTTCGCGAGGAAGGTCGATTGGTTTACAACTCCAGAAAGATTTACATTATGGCCTATCGGTTCCGAATTTCCTTTATTCATTTGCGTCGTGACTTCTATATCTAACGTCGGTTGTTCGACTTGCACTTGAACATCTTTCACTTCGGAAGTCCGGCTTTGTTCGGCTTGCGGTTTAATATCCTGAATGGACGATGAAACCAAGCAACCGGCACCGACTAGACTTAGCGTTGACAATAAAAAAAGTGATTTTTTCATATAATATAATTCGAGTCTACTGCACGCAGGTTTATTCGTCCAGACTTATGATAATTAAAATCCAAAATAGCACGGCAAGATCGTTTTTGAAATACGGGACGTCCACGATTCCATGAACCAAAATTGCGGCGATCATCGGAAGCGCGAGTGTTCGTCCGCGTCTCCACCATGTGAAAAGAATGAGACCAAAAGCGATTAGTCCGAGCAAGCCGGTTTCGCTCCAGAGGTTTAGGAGAATGTTGTGCGGGTATTGAAACACTTCCATCCAAGTCGCCACGTGATACGGAGCGATCATGACTGGAAATGCGCCGAGACCCGCGCCGAAAATCGGACGACTTCGCAACATGGCAACAGTTTCGTCCCACATCACTAGACGGACTTTGCCCGACCATTCGCGAAAGAGGATTTGATCGCCAACCTTTTGTCCCAACTGCGGAATCGCAAAAGTCGCCACTAGCGAGATGAGTGCAATCGCGACGGCAATTCGTCTCGTTTTCTTTTTAAGAAAAAGCGTGACCATTACCGCGGCTGCAATCGCTATCAACCCACCATCGCTTTTCGCAAGCAGCGTTGCCATTGTCCCCGCCGCAAATCCAATCCATTCCCGTAGGGGCGGGGTTCTCCCGCCCTCCCCGATTTTCTCCCCTTTTCGGTTTATCGCCAGCGCAAAAAACAACGCGGCCGCCGGCGCACAAAAGAGCGCCAGCGCATTCGGAAACGGAAACGGTCCGATTGCGCGAAAACCTTGCGGCGGCGCATCCCACGGCGCGGAAATCGGGAGAAGTCCCAGATACTGTCCGACGGCCCAGAGTCCAAGCAGAGTTACGGTAATCGCGAGTGAGTTTATCAACGTGCGTTTTTCTTTTTCGCCTCGAATAAGATCGGACAGCATTACGAAAATCAAAATCGGTTCAAGAAAATACGCGCGCCAAAGTCCGAGAGCCGCGATGTGATTCGGAGCGACAAAAATCGCAATGGTTCCTGCCGCCAACCATAATCCGAGCGGGAGAAGCCAACCGCGACTGCGGATATTTGCGATGCTATTTTTCCAGCCGTTAATCCCGCGCGATTTTGTCCAAGCGCAAAGCATTACAAGCAGCGAGACTTCCAATAACGTCGTCGGCAGAGGTCCGATATGAAAACGCACGACGTAGGTCGGGAGGAGGAGAGGGAGGAGGATGAGGAGGATGCGGGGCATAAAAATGTGATACGTTCCTCCCCCTTACGAAGGGGGAGTTAGAGTGGGTCGAGCCCGGATCCGAGGAAGAGACCTCCCCTAACCCCTCCTTCGTAAGGATGGGGACTATGCAAGCGGATTTTCCAGTGAAGGCGTTGTTTTTTTTACCGAAATTATCTCCCTCAACGTCTCCTTTGAAACCGTGCCTGTCGCAATAATCAGAGCGGCATATACGATCGCGCCTACGGCAACTGGGATCACGAGCGGCAAAGATTGAAACGGTTTTATCGCAAGCGCCATAACTATGGCAGACAGGATCGCTTTAAGCGCTGGCGTTAGTTTCCACTGTGTGCCGGATCGTCTCAAGACCAAAATGGTAGATCCGACTGCAACGCAAAATTCCGAAAACACTGTGAGCCATGCGGCGGCCATCATTCCATATTTAGGTATGAACATTATATAACCAGCAAGAGTAAAAATTGCGATTATCGCGTAGACCGGTAGCATTTTTCGTTGCGCGTCGAGCGCGATTACGGCGTGAGATGAAACGGTGCCGAAGAAAATGAAGGCAACGGCGAGGATTAGAATTTGCAATATTCGTCCTGACGAAGAAAATTGGTCGCCTGCAACGAGCGTGATTCCTCTCGTGGCGAAAATCATGGTTCCGACAACGAGCGGCGCAGCCAAAATTACCATCGCATTATAAGAGTTGCTGATGAGTCGGCTGAAACGTTCCTTGTCTTTCGTGACCCACTGTTTCGCGATGATGGGCAGCAGAACTCCCGCGTACATGAATGGAAGCGTGATGAGGATTTCGAGTACGCGATATGCGGCGCTGTATATTCCAACTTCTGCTTGCGGGCGGAAAAGTGAGAGTATGAGCGTGTCCGCTTTGAAATAGATCAGATTGAAAAGGATTGAGAGTCCGATGGGCCAACTTCGACCAAGTACGGTTTTCCAGACAGCGACGTCAACGTTCCATTTGAATGACGCGTAGCGCCGCGCGATTAAAAAGTTCACTAGAAAATTCGCGACGCCTCCGACTGATACGACCACCACGAGTGGAACCAGTCCCCAGCCGAGATAACGGCCGACGAGTACGCCGCCGAGCAGGATGAGGCGGCCGGTTACTTCGCTTGCCGCAACGACGTGCATTTTAAGATGACGTTGCTGGACGCCGATTACGATCTGATTCAGCACGGCCGTGAAAAACGACGCCCAGATGGCGAACAGAGCCAGCTTGAGTTCGGGCGCGTATGGAAATGCGAGTCCGATTATCGGCGCGATGCTTAAAAGGATGAGCGCGGAAATTATCCGAAGTGTGAACACGGCGCTGACGATTCGGTTTTCATACGCCGTATCTCCTGCGCGCTCGCCCAACATCTGCACGAGCATGACGTTAAGGCCGAAGTCGAGGAATAACGCGAAGAAGGAAAAGAAGGCGTTTGCGGTCGAGTACATTCCGAAACCTTCCTGACCCAGTTGTCTCGTCATTAGACCTACGACAATAACGCCGATTACGGTCGAAACAACCTTTCCGGCTATTTGAATGCCTGTGTTTTGGGCAAGAGCGTGCGTTACGGACATGTGGTTGGGTAAATGCGGGGAGCGACCCCCTCTAACTCCCCCTTCGTAAGGGGGAGGATAATAGTATGACAGGTTCATGACAGATGTGGTATTTTTATGGCATGGGCAAGAACTTAAAAATCCTGCTGTGCGTTTTAACGTTTTTATTTCCTTTGACGAGCGTTGTTGCTGCAACAACTGCCGCGACTCAACCCTACCAAGCCGAAGTTTCCACAGGTGCAGTCACGTTGGCTCCGGATCAGACAAAGACGATCACGTTAAAATTCAAGAACGTCGGTACAAAAACGTGGACGCGCGGAAAGAGCGCGACAGCGGTTTATCTCTACGGCAAGTCTTCCGTATTCGCGCATTCATCTTGGCTTGCTGACGATCTTCCGGCTTTGATAGATCAAGCTACGGTCAAACCCGGCGTAATGGCTAGTGCGTCGTTTATCGTAAAAGCTCCTTCTAAAATTGGGACTTACACCGAGCGGTTTTTGCTTTCATACGGATCCGGTCTTTGGATAAAAGGTTCTGTGGTGACCGTCACGTTTACTGTTGCGAAGCCGGTGGCTGTAGC
Source organism: Patescibacteria group bacterium (assembly GCA_038065635.1). Classification (GTDB taxonomy): domain Bacteria; phylum Patescibacteriota; class Patescibacteriia; order 2-12-FULL-60-25; family 2-12-FULL-60-25; genus JAHJFW01. The sequence goes on from JBBTQP010000061.1 coordinate 4,840, forward strand.
TCCGACGCCTGTCGCGAAAACAATTTCGGCGCAAGAACCGGTAACGGATCAATCCATTCCGTCTTCAACTGTGCATCGCGCAACGCTAACGGATAAAGGAGGGATCGAATGGCAGCTTAATCCGAGCGAACATATAGTCGTAAATCTTAAATTCAAAAATACCGGATCCGCGACTTGGAAAAATAGCGGAGCCGGATATATTACTTTGTATACGTGGTCGCCTAAATATAGGAAGAGCGCGTTTAAGGATTATTCGTGGACATCGGAATCGCGCGCCGGATTTTTGGTAGAAAAAGAAGTGAAGCCGAATCAAGAGGGGACTATTCGGCTCGAGCTTCGCGCTCCGGACAAGCCGGGAACATACGAGGAGTCGTTTCAGCTGGCGAGCGAAAACGTGGCGTGGTTGGAAGGAGGGTCTGTGACTCTAAAAATTCGCGTAACCGATCCGGACGGATTGTTGGACACAACGCCGGACGTGGAAATAGCGAGCGCCACGTCATCCGTACCCGGAGCGTACAGTTCGATTTTGCTTCTTACGTCAAGCAGAACTATTACTGCCGGTGGAAGCGACCGACTGGATTTGACGCACGGATTTAAGAACTTGGGCGATGTCGCGTGGAGCAGCAGATCTCTTCGCCTCGTCAGCGTTGCGCCGTCGCTCGGAGCTTATTCGAACGTACACGACGCAAGTTGGACAGGCCCGACGGAGCCGGTGAAAACCGATGGAAAAATTGCGCCGGGAGAGATCGGATTTGTGAGTTATAAGATCAAAGCCCCGGCGAAAAAAGGGGAGTACCAAGTTATTTTTCAGCTAATGGCTGACGGTCATGACGTAGTTGGCGGGGAGGTGTCGATCCCGGTCACGGTTACGTCCGACGGATACGTGGATCCGAATCCGATTCCCGTTCCAGGACCTGTCGTTGGAGTGCCCCCGCTCACCGGAGACGAGGCGTCATTGCCAGCGGAACCTATCATTCGCGTTGGTTTGTTCAAGACCACGGATGACATGATGAAAGTGCGCGGCATCTCAATCGGCATGAAAGCTACGCAGAAAGGGCAGGTGGTTTGCACGTTCGCGGCAGGGGAAATCGCGACCGTATCATTTGATCGAACGAACAAGATTTATCATCTGTCCGGTTCGAATTGCACTAGTCAGTCCACGGATTATTACGTGCTTGAATCACAAGATGGAATTTCTCCGATGGAGATCACGGATTACGAGCGACTCGTTTCATGGCTGCCGGGAGCCAACGATAATAAGTTCCGCGCAAAGCTCGAATTAAGGTTCACTCCGTCGTCAGATTCGGTTTGGGTTATCAACGAACTTTTGGTTGAATCGTATTTATACGGTATTGCGGAGACGTCCAACGTCAGTCCTCACGAATATCAAAAAGCGCTTCTCACTGCGGCGAGAACCTACGCCATGTATCACGTTAATCGCGGAACGAAACATGCGGACGAGTTTTTCATTGTTGATGCGCACTTGGATCAGGTCTATCGCGGATACGGACAGGAGGCGCGTAGCCCGAATATCGTTGACGGTGTCGTAAAAACTCGCGGTCAGATCGTGACTTACGATGGGAAGCTCGCGATTACGCCGTACTACTCTCGTTCAGATGGGCGATCGCGTGATTGGACGGAGGTTTGGGGAGGAAAAGGATATGCGTGGTTGGTATCCGTGCCGATTTCGTGGGATATCGGCCAGACTCTCTGGGGTCATGGCGTTGGAATGTCGGCGCGAGGCGCACTCTACATGGCATCAAAAGACGGCGCGTTGTACGACGCGATTCTAAAGCACTTCTATAAGGGAACAGAATTACGTAAAGCGTATAAATAATTTAAGGTATTCCTTCGACATGCTCAGGAAATAAAATACTCCCTGAGCGAAGTCGAAGGGTTTCAATAAAGAATTTTATTTTTTTTCTTTAGACTCCGGCGTCCCGAATTCCTCCACCGCGTCGTCGAGATGTTTTTTGCGTCGTATTTCAGCCAGATCGAGAACTGTTTTTGCTATAGCATTCGGATGATGGACCTCCTCAAAAATAAACCTTTCTTTTTCACCTGCCGTTTGAATAAACACGTCGCCAAAATCGAACATCGTGTGCCAAAAGCCATGTATTTCCGCAGTCACATCTTGTACGCGGTGCATGCGCAATTCGGACACCGTTCGTGAGAAAAGTCCGTGTTGCTCCATGCTCAAGATGCGGCGGTTGGTTATGATCCACACGTCCAGATAATAATCTATGTAAGATTGGTAGACGAAAAGCCAAGCGAACAGGAAGAATATCGAGCCGCCAAGAATAAGCAGGGACACGCGCACCGGGTCGGTAAAAAAATCAGGCGCGAGAACAAGCAGGCCGATATAAATCGCCGGTGGAAGAGCAAGAACGAAAATGAACGACAGCGCCAACGAAAGCAAACTGAACCAATGGCGTCGTAATAGAGTGATCGGTTTTTCGTCCGGCGTTGCGCCAGGGAGGTGTGTGAGGTTAAGCATGGTTTTTAAAAGGATACGTCAGGAGTGAGTTGAAAAATGCCGATATTCAATACCAGACTCCAGTCGGCTGTCAGCAGATAGAAAATCGTCGCGGCAAGAATTATAACGGAGATCATCATAAAAAATCCGGTTGCATAATACGCCATAGGTCCGGACACCGCGAAACGCAACATTTGCGTTGAGCTGATAATCGCAAAAAACATCCAGATCAGCAGAAGGATGAGCCATGCGAGGAGAAAAATGGAGAGTGGAATCATGGGAGGTTAGTAGCGAGTAGTGAGTAGTGAGTAGCTGTAGGGGCGGGGTTCTCCCGCCCTCCTTCGTAGGGGCGAACCGGTGTGTTCGCCCTGCACCCTGCGACGGTTCTAGATCAAAGGTGTTTGATTCTTTGGCGGAGTTATTCCCAGGTGCGCGTATGCGAGCGCAGTGGCCACGCGACCTCGCGGCGTGCGATCTATCAATCCTTCGCGGAGAAGGAATGGCTCGATCACCTCTTCGAGAGTCGCGACATCCTCTGCCGTGGATGCGGCGAGCGTCGTGAGTCCGACGGGGCCACCGTTGAATTTTTCGATCATGGCGCGGAGCGTTCGGCGGTCCATGTCGTCCAAACCGCGCGGGTCTATTTCCAACCGCGTTAACGCTTCATCCACAATCGACGGATTAAGTGTACCATTTCCTCGAACCTGGGCGTAGTCGCGAACGCGTTTCAAAAGGCGGTTCGCGATGCGCGGCGTTCGGCGCGATCTCGATGCGATGACGCGCGACTCTTCGTCGCCAAGCGGGATTCCGAGAAGCGTGGCACTTCGTTTTACGATCGCCATCATCTCGTCCACGCCGTAGAAATCAAGGTGGTAGACGGATCCGAAACGGTCGCGGAACGGCGCGGATAGCATGGACATCTTCGTTGTCGCGCCGATCAGAGTAAATCTCTTTAGATCCAAACGCAGAGTCCGCGCGGTCGGGCCTTTTCCGATAACGATGTCGAGCGCGAAATCTTCCATGGCAGGATAGAGCACTTCTTCGATCGTGCGATTCATCCGATGGATCTCGTCGATGAACAGCACGTCGCCATCTTCAAGATTAGTCAAAATCGCGGCCAAATCTCCCACGCGTTCAAGCGCGGGTCCGCTGGTTATTTTTATAGCCGCTCCCATTTCAGAGCTGACCACGTGCGCGAGGGTTGTCTTCCCAAGTCCGGGAGGTCCGTACAGTAAAACGTGTTCGCACGGCTCGTTGCGACCCTTGGCGGCTTCCAAAAAAATGGTCAGGTTTTCCTTTACCCTCGGCTGTCCGATGAATTCCGCCAGCGTTTTTGGCCGAAGAGACAGCTCAAAGCGCTGCTCTTGGTCTTGGGATTCCGGCGTAATAATTCGTTCCTCCATATCATATGCAAGATTAGCGCGAAGTTGCGTTAAAGAAAAGCCCGCGGCGAGTAATGTCGTAATCGCCTTGATGCGTGTATACTCAATATCAATATGGACAAAATCTTCAAAATAATCGGATCGTTGTTTTTTCTCGTATGGTCACTCATCGGATTAGCGATTTTGATCGGCGCGATTGGCATGGGAATGTTTTTCGCGAGTGGAGGAGCATCACAGATGATGCAGGGCGTGGCGTCGTCATTTTCGCAAGGACCCGCGGGATTCCTCGGCGGCATGATGGGCGGCGCAGGTGGAGTCGCCGGATTATTGGGCGGCGATGCGCAGGATTGCATCAAGAAAACGGTCGGCGAAAAGCGGATGCAGGAAATTTTCAGCGGCTCGCAACCGACGGAAAAAGAGATTACAAAATTAGTATCCGCATGCGGCAAGTTTTTGCCCGAGGGGATGGTGAAATAATAAAAAGTCCATAAAGTCCATAAAGTCCGTAAAGTCTGTAAAGTCAAATGTCTACTGTCATTGCGAGGAGTAGAAACGACGCGGCAATCTAATAAGAGCAATGATTTTCTTATATTAGATTGCCACGCCTCTGCTGAGGCTCGCAATGACATGCATACGTGGTGCGATCTTGCGGAAAACCTGTTTTTCTTTTATGTTTGCGGTGCGATAGTGATCGCATAAGCCCGGGTGGTGAAATGGTATACACTCAACACTTAAAATGTTGCGCCTACATTAGGCATGCGGGTTCGATCCCCGCCCCGGGCACCATCGAAATAAATTTACCCCTATGGAATATAAAGAATTTATCACGAAGGCGCTCAAAGAATCTTCCGAGATTGCTCTTAGTTATTTTGGGAAGGTTGTCGGCACAACAAAACCAGACGACAACAATCAGGTATTAACTGAAGCGGATTTAGCAATTGGCAAGAACGTTATCTCCCTAATCAAAGCTACCTATCCAAAACATAACATCATAGATGAGGAAGCTGGAGTTGTTGATAATGGTTCGGATTTCACCTGGGTTATTGATCCAATCGACGGAACAAGTAATTTTGCTAACAGTATTCCAACCTACGGAATTATTATTGGATTACTACAAAAGAGCATTCCAATCGCAGGAGGAGTCGCTCTCCCTGCTTTTTTTGAAATTTGCGTCGCTGAGAAAGGAAAAGGATCATTTTGTAATAATGAAAAATTATCAGTAACTAAAGAAACCAGACTATTATCTTCGCTAATAGCATATGGTATAGATGGCCACCAAGAGGACCCGTCATTAACAAGAGAAGAGGGTAAAATATTAACAGAAATTATTTTAAATATTAGAAGTTTAAGAAGTAGCGGATCCGCTTTTGATGGCGTTATGTTTGCCAAAGGCAAGTATGGCGCCTACCTATATCGCACTGCAAAAATTTGGGATAATGTCGGTATGCATATTGTTTGCGAAGAAGCGGGCGCTGTAGTTACCGATTTTTTTGGCAATCCCCCTGATTACTCAAATCCTCTAAGTAAGGCGGCAAGTAATTTTACAATGTGTATGGGCGCTCCAGGTCTGCATAAAGAAATTCAGAGAATTATTCATTCAAGGTAAATTCTCTGTTTGATTTATGGAAAAACCACTAAAATTTATCAATGGTCAAAAGTTAATGGTTATCGCTTCTCGGGATGAGAGGGATGTGTGGGTTGCGAATGTTTATTTCGGCGTTGATGGAAAAGCGACAATTTATTTTATCAGCCCAAAAAATACAAAACATAGCCAGATGATATTAAAGAATCCTAAAGTCGCTTTTTCGATTGCTTGGTTTGACCCCGGAAACCACAAAAATAGGAAAGCGATTCAAGGACTAGGAGTTTGTCGCCCTGCGAAAAATCCAACCGAAATAACAACCGGGATCAAACTATTATATAAGAAATTTCCTGACCTTCGCGATATACTTACAGTTAAGTGGATAATGACAAATGCGTGGGGCTCAAAAATATGGGTGCTCAAACCAAACTACATTAAATATTGGGACGATGAGATTTACGGCGATGATGAAAGTGAGGAATTTACTCTTAAATAACTTATGCCGTCGATCCATAAAAAAATACTCCCGCAATATTTTGACCAAATCGCCTCCGGCAAGAAGAAAATTGAATTACGCCTCGCTGATTTCGATGTGAAAGATGGCGATGTTTTGGTTTTGGAGGAATGGGATAAGGAGAAGAACGATTATACGGGCAGAAAGCTCGAAGTGACTGCGAACTATATTTTGAAAACCAAAGATTGTGATTTTTGGCCGCCGGAAGATGTTGAGAAATACGGGTTTCAGATTATTGGATTTGAATCAAAAGAAAATCAACTAGCCCAAAAACCGAAAATCGGCGTGGGCGTGATGACTTTGAAAGACGGAAAAGTTTTGCTCGGCAGACGCAAAGGTTCGCACGGGGAAGGGGAGTATGCGTTTCCCGGTGGGCATTTGGAATATATGGAATCTTTCGAGAATTGCGCTCGGCGCGAAGTGCTGGAGGAATGTGGAATTGAAATTGAGAATATACGATTTCAGCTTCTTTCGAATGTCACAAAATACGCGCCCAAACATTACATCCACATCGGTTTGATCGCTGATTGGAAAAGCGGCGAGCCGCAGTTATTGGAACCGGAAAAAAGCGAATCGTGGGGTTGGTACGCGCTTGATGATTTGCCGGAGCCGATTTTTGAAATGTGCAGGCAAGGATTGGAGTGTTTGGCATCGAAGGAAATGTATTTGGATGCGTCGTAGATCAATTTCCTGAGCTTTCTAAAAAAGCCAAAGATTTTGTACACAACGCGCGACGAAAATTTTTTTGCGTCTTATTTCATTTTTTTTCAAGTTGACGATTTTATTGAATTTTTGGAGCACTAAGCGTATATTCCTTCTAAATGGTCAAAGGTAGTGTATTGCGAAAGGAAAGGTAATGAGAGCAAAAGAAAAAGAGGGTGACGACTGGCTGATGATCTACGGGGTCGGTCTGTCTTTCGTCGGCCAATTCGGGTTATTGATCCTGAATATCCTCGACAACCTGAAAATGGGAGTTGATGGCATCTTGAACGGGATCATCGTGTCTGCCGCAGTCATCGGCCCGTGCATGATCGTCTTCGCGCTTTACTTCGCAAAGGAACCCGCTCAACGCGATTGAGCGTCTCTTCTCACGGTCGCCGGCGCGTCAGTTCAACCTGATGCCGGCGGCTTTTTTTATTATCGCTTTTTTCTCAAATACCCTATCAAATTTTTTGCCGTTCTTGTATTCAAAATGTCGCTTTTGGTCGCCCATCCACGTCTTGCAATCGCTTCTCCTAATGATATGAAGCGGAAGTGTTCCGGAGAGTGCGCGTCAGTATCTATAACGAGTTTTATTCCTGCTTTTACAGCCATTTTGACGTGAGCATCTCTAAGATCGGATCTGTCTGGATAGCAGTCGATTTCCATTGCAACGCGGTATTTCTTTGCGGTCGCCAGAACTTCATCCATATCGAAATCAATTGCTTCGCGCTTCCCGATGCGGCGGCAAGTGGGGTGAAAAAAGCAGTCTACGTTCGGGTTGGAAAGCGCTTTCACGATACGAGCGGTTTGTTGTTTGCGCGGGAGATTGAAAAGCGAATGGATGGAAACGCCGACCCAATCCAACTTTGCTAAAGCTTTATCCGAAAGATCGAGCGAACCGTCACGCAGAATGTCGCACTCGGTTCCTTTCAAAATAGTGAAGCCGCGAAGTTTTTTGTTCAGGTTGTCGATTTCTTTTCCTTGTCTTGCAACTCCGTTGTCATCAAGTCCGCCGACAAACGCGAGCGCTTTGGTGTGATCGGTTACTGCCATGAAGGAGAGGCCGGATTTTTTTGCGGCAAGCGCCATTTCTTCAATGGACGACGAACCGTCTGTCCAATTTGTTTGCACTTGAAGATCTCCGCGCACTGATCCGTACGGAATCAGATTTGGCAGACGATGTTCGCGCGCCGCGTCCATCTCTTCACCACCGACACGGAGTTCTGGCGGTGGCGTATCCATGCCGAGTTTTTTGTAAATTTCCTCCTCGGTTTTGCAAACTATCAATGCACCTCTTTTGTGTTCACCGTCTTTGGATTTTAGGCGAAAAAGCCCGTATTCATTGAGAGTATATCCTTTGCTCAATGCTAATTCTCGGAGCAAAACATTGTGCCGTTTATCCCCTGTGAAGTATTGGAGAGTCGCACCAAAAACGGTGTCAGGCACCACTCGTAAATCCGCATCAATGCCGATCGTGAGGCGGACTGACGAGCGCGTCTTTCCTTTTTCGTGGATTGATTCGACCATCGTAAGTTTGGTAAAAGCGTCCGTAACTTTTTCCGGATCGCTGGCAGTCGCGAGTAAATCAATATCTCCCACGGTTTCCAGTTTGCGTCGAAGCGATCCGGCGTACATGCAACGCTTCACGCCTTTGACCTTGGAGAGAGTGGATACTATCTCATCCGCTATCGGCAAAACATTTCCCAAAAGCCAACGGCCGCTAGAGCGTTCCATGAGACCGAGACCGCGCTGAAGTTTTTCTTCACTCTTTTCTCCCCAGTGCGGAATGGTTCGGACTTTGTGAGAGGCGAGCGCTTTTTTGAGATCGGCGAGAGTTTTAACTTTCAAGTATTTATACAAATCCGAGATATGTTTCGGTCCAAGTCCTTCGATTTTTGAAAGCGACCAGATATCAACCGGAAATTTCTTTTTCATCTCTTGATACGCCCTCACTTTTCCGGTTCTGAAAAACTCGTCGATTTTTTCCGCAATGGATTGTCCAATGCCCGGCATGTCTTTTAGCGCCTTTATCCCGCCTTTTCGCCACGCATCCTTGATTTCATTCCCAAGTGCGGCCACTAATTCGGACGCCAGCTGATACGCCCGCGGCTTAAAAGGAACTCCCGTCATCTCGTCAAAATAGCCGATTTCAAAGAGTATTTTAGCGAGTTCACTGGAGGTTTTTGCGGAGGTTTTCATGGGGGCAGTGTAGCATGAGGGAATCCTTGGATGGGCGGGTTTACCCAGTCCGTGCCATCGTTCTCCTTTTATGGCGGTATTTCAATATTTGTTTAGCGCATCATGATGCCGTCATATAATCGCTTGCAACGTTGATAGTTTTCCACTATCATATGTCAATAATCTCTTGACCGAATAAAGCGATCCGTGTTAGGGGATATTTAAAGCACCATGATGAAAAATCTTCTTGCAAAAATTTTCTCTCCAAAGCCAGAAATTATTAGACAGGTAGTAATTTCTTATCTGCAAAAACTGCCGGATGTGGTTTCTGTTGCTTTTAAAAAAGATGATGATCTTCTTATTGGTAGGATACAGTTAAAAGGAGATGAAGATCCTATCTATATTCAGGCACAAAATCCTGCCGAATTTACAAAGATGCTGAATGAGGCGATTTATGTTACTTTCGACTTCAAGAGTGAATACATCGATTTCTTTCATAAGAGAGGTGACCATTATGGTCCAACCCCTGAGGCAAAAAAAGCATTAGATGATCTATATGGAAAACGCTCGACCTCAATGAGTTCGGATTTTCAACATGCCTTTGGATTTGAAAGCATCGACGAGCAAAAACTCATTTCCGCAACAACTTGATATTTATGGGACATGGTGGCGGGAAGTATTCTAGAAAGAAATATATCAACGCACTACACGTCTTGGAAAGACAACATCCGGACAAGTTCACACTGGCAAACGCAACAAAAGAGACGTACAAAATTCATTGGGCATCGGGTGATCCACGAAGACCGTACCCCGTTGCAGCGAATGGAAACAAAATTAATCCATATATCGCAGAGCAACTCGGTAAATTATTTGAAAAGCATGGAGTGTG
>JBBTQP010000062.1:0-1788 GCA_038065635.1 Patescibacteria group bacterium
ATTGCCACGCCCCTGCTGGGGCTCGCAATGACGGAGGGAATTAGATTGCCACGCCTTTTAGTATATTGGCTACGCAATGACGAGCCTGTTGATAAGTGCCTTGCTTTGTTTGTGCTATACTCATGACATAAGATATTTATTGCTTTTTTATGAATGCCTCATTTAAGTGGTCGAGTTACATTTTTTCAGTAGTTATCGGCGTTGTCGGCGTATTTGCCGCCTCTTTGCCACAAGCGCATGCCAGCGTCGGCGCAAGTCTGACGGTTGCGCCTTTGGTGAATGGGACCGATAATTTGATCGCGGCAACAAACGCCTCGTGGGTATTCACGGCGACAACTTCCGCGGATATCGCGACGAGTTCCGTCGTTCAAATTTTTTTCCCGTCTGTGAATAATGCCCTGCCTTTCAATACTAGCGGCGTGACGTTTTCTACCTCGACTAACGTATTGTTCTCGTCAACCGGTATAGGGCCAGGTGGCGTGGATCAGGCGTGGTATGGCGTGGTGAGCAGTACAGTAGCGTCCGGAACAAAGATAACCGTAAGGATTACTGGCATTACCAACGCATCCGGACAGTTGAACAGTATGGGGAATTTGAGTTGGCGAATGAAAGCCGGCGTACCCGTGTCGACTCCATACGGAAATTTGTCCGAAACGAACTTTTCTCAGTTTAATCTTGAAAGTCTAGTACGGGCAGGCGGAGCGCTAGTATCAGACAATAATTCGGGCATAGCCGCGAGTGCGTATGGGATTTCTGCGGCAGCTTCCTATCTTTTTTCTATTAAGGCGACGAGCAGCATCCCGATCGGCGGCAAGATTGTTGTTAATTTTCCCTCGGAATACAGTTTGCAAGGGGTTACAGTCGATTTAACGCAGACAATTAGTAATAATACTGCAACACAATTGGCGTCATTTACCACTACGACGAGCGTTGGCGTGAATCGTGTGACTCTTGTGACGTCGATCGCGCTGACAAACGCGGGAGATACGATCGCGGTGGCGATCGACGGATTGACCAACCCATCGACGGTAGCGGTTTATCGTCCTTTTTTTCTCTATACGACAAAAGCCAACGGGGGCTTATTGGATGGTTCGATTTTTGGTTTTGAAAGTGCGGATTACAGTGGTGGCTCTCCGCCTCCTGTCGATACGGTACACATTGGCGGGACAAATACGGTTCGAGTAGTGGTGTATAAGCAAAACGGGAGCACGAACTCGCTTTTAACAGGAACGGATCTTACGCAGGTAAAGGTTGGTATAGGTTGTCCGGATAAAGGTTTTTTTGTCGGCGAGAAATGGTTGGATGCCAACTCGTCAGTCGTATACAACAATCTTCTCGATTGTAATTACATGGTAGGTTCAGAGCCGTTCAACAAAGGAGATAATAGCTTCTATAATTCTTTTTTGCCTCCATCTTTTAAGACCGTACCTGCCATTGGCGGGCAAAGCGTTACTTCGAGTCTTATATTCGGAATTCCTGATGCGACCGTAGTATTTACCATCACCGGAGGAGTGACCGGACAAAACGCGTTGGTTCGCGCGTATAGTCCGTCTTTCGAGTCGTTTTCTCCGATATTTACAGATCATACTTACACGACGCCAGGATTCAGTTCAACGGGAACCGGCTATGTAAAAATGAAAGTTAAAAGCGGCCAGAGTTGGAATTTTAACGTCCAATCCGGCGCGTTCGGAAATGTCGGTAACTTCAGTAGCAGCGGTACTAAATATTGGCCACCGTCCATTCCGTCAACGTTTATCGGTTCGTCCGGGACTAGCACGCTTGGAGTTT
>JBBTQP010000062.1:1888-4276 GCA_038065635.1 Patescibacteria group bacterium
ACGTATGAAGTCGGCGGCTGGTCTGACGATACCGGAGGACTTTCGCCGCAAAACGCGAATGTTTCGTCAGCAAGCGTAAGCAACATAAATTGGACGCTGTCAGCAAAAGGTACTTTAAGAATTATTATCCAGAACTCTTCAAATGTCAGTCCGCTTTTTGCCGGAGCGTTCGATGCTACGACAGGACGCGGGAATGGGAGCGACAGCTGGACGGCTACAGGCACGTCAAAGTACGTCGATTTAGGTTTGGCTGCAGGAACCTATAACGTACGCGCCGGATCTCCAGTTACAGGTGAAATTACTCCTGGTGGAGAAACGGTAACGGTAATCGCCGGAAATACGGTAACAAAGACATACAACATATCGACAAGCTCGACGATCGTAACATTGAGCGGGACAGTCACGACTACAGGAAATGTCGCCGTAGCGAATGCGAACGTGTGGGCGAGTCGCATAGGAGGACCCGGATTCTTTTCTACGCAAACGGACACTGACGGTGCGTATTCTCTAAACGTCCCGGATGGGCGTACGTATTTGGTTGGCGTTAAGACCCTGGGATACGTAGCGAGTCAAGGCGACGTTGAAAAGATTGTTTCAGGATCGGTTACGCAAAACTTTACCCTTGTATCGGCCGGAGAGACGATTACCGGAACAATCAGGAATACTAGCGCGGCGGCGATTACAAACGGATGGGTTTCCGCCAAGAAAACCGTTAATGGGAATGACGTATGGACAGGCGCTCCGACGAACGACGAAGGCGGTTATAGCTTGACCGTCGATAGCGGTACATGGACAGTGTATGCCGACGGACCCTGTTACGTTCACTCAGGAGGGTTGTCCGCAGCCACAGGGTCTAGCGGTAAAGACATCACATTAACCGCGACTAGCAATTGTACGGTAGCAACGCCGCAGTTGAATGGAATCACTGCTGCGTCCGGCGGACAAGTATCAAAAGACGATATGACGCTCGATATCCCTGCGAACGCGTTGGGCACTTCACAGAGCACTGTGAGCGTATCAATTTCTGACACGGATCTGGTAGTTTCGTCTCCGAACGCAACTCCTCTCAAACGTTCCGTTCAGAGCATTACAGCTACGGACTCTTCAGGTAATGCGATCACGTCGCTTCAGAGCAGTGCGAGTCTCACGATGAAATACGATCCTACCGAGTTGCCAAACGGGTTCGATGAAAGCAGTATTCAACTAGGTTATTTCGACTCAACGACCGGACAGTGGGAACCGGTGGCGGCGACAATCGATACTGTCAATAATAAAATTACCGTTCAGATAACGCACTTTACGGATTACGGTCCAATTTTGCCAGGAGTTCCTGCGGCGCCCGCGACTATCACGGCTACGGCGGCTTCCGCAAGTCAGGTCGATTTGAGCTGGAGCGCGTCAGTTTCCGCCGATTACTACACGATATACCGCAGTCTCACGGATTCGAGTTTTACGACGTCGATCGCGACGACCACGGCTATTACATACAGCGATACGGGTAGGTCGGCATCCACGGCGTATTACTATAAGGTAGCCGGCGTTAACACCAATGGAGAAGGTCCCAACTCTTCATCTGCCAATGCCACGACTAATGCGGCGGCGACTACAAATACTGTGCAGCCAAACCCGAGTGGGGGATCCGGTTCGTCAAGTTACGCGCCAGGATTTCAAACATACAGCAGTGGAACGATGCTATATGGGAATACGCCAACAGCCACGTCTACACCCGTAGTCACACAAATAGCGACAACGTCCACTGTCGTGAACCCTTCAGTGGTAACGACAAACGTTGCGGCTGCGGATCCTTCGAATCTTCCGGTACTTCTAGCCCTGTTTGGACTCGAACGAAATACTGATACGGAAAAAACCGTCTTGACGCAGGTGCGATCCGATGCGAAGCAATTCGGACTTGTATTGACGGAAGATCAAGCTACAACGATGCGCAATTTCATCACTTACGGAATCTCTAAGTCTACGAGGGCATTCGGAAGAGGCGAGCAACGGGCGATTTTGCGGGATTACATGGAAACCGTACATCGCAGCGATGTTGTTTGGTCGGATATTGAACGGCTCGCCATAGGCCAAATTCCAATTAAGCGCAATCTGGTGATTGAACGAGCTAACGTATCGACCGCGCTTCCTGTCTTCAAGCGACTTTTTGGTCACAACCCTGATTTTAAGATCGCCAAGGAGAATCTCGCATGGAATACGCTTCTTTATCGCATTCGTTTTCCGCGTGATATGGAGCGCGAGGCCAAAGGTCTCAAAGAATATAGGACTATCTATAAACATAATCCGACGTCTCCTTTTAGTTGGGCTGTAGTGAGAGCAATAGGATACGTTCGCTGATTGACGCAACATTGGGGCGGTGTTAACATTTTGACCTTC
>JBBTQP010000063.1:0-2733 GCA_038065635.1 Patescibacteria group bacterium
GACTTATCCCCTTGACGCATTCTCCGTTTCATGGGATCGGTAAATATATTGGAGGTCACAAATTGTGACTTCCAATCCGACACAAATCGGTTTTAAAACAAATGTTTGATAAACGACATAATATGTTAGACCTTCTCAAAAAACATTTCGGGTATGAAGAGTTCCGTCCTTTGCAAACGGAAGTGATCGCGCACGCATTGTCCGGCGGAGACGCGCTCGTGCTTATGCCGACAGGAGGAGGGAAATCACTTTGTTATCAATTGCCCGCATTGAAGTTTCCGGGGATAACCGTAGTCGTGTCACCGCTTATCGCGCTAATGAAAGATCAGGTTGACGCGCTCCGGGCCAACGGTATTCCTGCGGCGTTTCTAAACAGCAGTTTGTCGTCTGACGAGATGGAACGAGTGGAAAGCGAGGCGAGAAATGGTAGATTGAAATTGTTATATCTCGCTCCGGAGCGCCTGGCGAATCCTATGGCACGGAGATTTTTACAAGAACTTTCCGTAAGTCTCTTTGCTATCGATGAAGCGCACTGTATATCCGAATGGGGACATGATTTTCGGCCGGACTATCGTAATCTTCGTTTGCTTCGTGGACTTTTTCCGAATACTCCGATGTTGGCGCTAACTGCCACGGCTAACGCGCGAGTTCGCGAAGATATTATCAATCAACTGAGTTTGCATAACGGCCGCGTTTTTCAATCGAGCTTCAACCGCAGTAATTTGAATTATCGTGTTGTTCCGAAAAAGCACGCGCTGGAACGTCTCGTGCAGGAGCTGAAATCGCGACCGGACGCTTCGGCTATTGTTTATTGTTTTTCGCGTAAAGGCACGGAAAAAACCGCCGCAGATTTAACGGCAAACGGCATCAAGGCCGCGGCATATCACGCCGGTATGTCCGCCATTCAACGCTCGCGAGTACAGGAGAGATTCATTCGTGATGAGATTCCTGTCATCACCGCGACTATCGCTTTCGGAATGGGGATTGATAAACCGGACGTGCGGCTCGTCGTGCACATGGATATGCCGAAATCGGTCGAAGGATATTATCAGGAAACCGGCCGCGCAGGACGCGACGGTTTGCCGAGCGACTGTCTACTATTTTTCTCAAACGGTGATCGTTTCAAGCACGAGATGTTCATACGCGAAATCGAAGATCCGGAAGAACGGCAACGCGCGCGCGTGAAGCTGGACGAGATTGTTAGATACTGCGGATTGACGAGCTGTCGTCGCAAATATCTTCTTAATTATTTCGGCGAATCTTTCGAGAATCATAATTGCGGTGGATGCGACGTCTGCAAACCGCACGTAGAGACGCGGCTCGCGGAACGTTCCAATGAACAGGATTACGATCGCGAATTGTTCGATTTGCTACGCGTCATTCGTCGTAATCTCGCAGACGCGCGAAATGTTCCACCGTACGTCATATTCGGAGATAGAACGTTGCAAGATATGGCGAGATATTTTCCGCAATCGCAGGAATCTCTCGCAAAGATTTTCGGCGTAGGAAAAGAGAAACTCGCACATTATGGAAATGAATTTTTGGGAGAGATTAAGAGATACGCGCAAGAGAAGCAGATCGAGGAACGCGAGGTTCCGTCCATTGTAGTGGCGGTTCGTTCCACCAAAGTTCGGCGCGCGATGTCTAATACCGTGCTTTTTTCCGTGCAACTTTTTGCAGAAAAGAGAACGCCAAGGCAGATCGCGGCAGTTCGTCGGCTTGCGGAGGGGACGATCTTGCAACACCTCGAACAGGCAATGGAGCTCGGTAAATTACCGGACGCCGCGCATGTAACTTTTCCATCGCAGGAACGATTCGATCGCATCTCGCAAACCTTCAAAAAAATCGGCAACACTATGCTCGCTCCCGCGCAGGCTCAACTCGGCCCTTCATTCGGCTACGACGAAATACGGCTGGCGCGATTCATGCTCAAAGCGAGGGAAGCTGGCGGTGTGGCGGAGTAATGCTGTGAGTGAGATCGTATGGGGAAATTCCTGTTAGATGCGTCGAAACAGGCGATCGCCTATATCGACGGGGCGAATCTTCATAAAGGCATATCCGCGCTTGGTTGGAAATTGGATTACACACGTTTTCGTTCATGGATTCGACAAAAGTACGGCATAAATCAAGCGAAGCTGTTCATCGGCCTAATGCCAAAGCACGCCGATTTATATACATCATTACGAATATTTGGTTATCTATGCGTGTTCAAGGAAGTAGTATATGACGGCGATGGTCGCGCAAAAGGAAATTGTGATGCAGATTTAGTGTTGCATGCGGTTAAGGATTATTACGAACACAATGTGAGATCGGTAATTTTGGTTTCCAGCGACGGAGATTATTCACCGCTCATTAGATTTTGGCAAGATAAAAAAATATACTGCACGATACTATCCCCTGCACCAATCAAGAAATGCTCGTGGCTATTGCGTAAGACGAATGTTCCAATTGTATGTTTGGACGATGTAAGATCGAAGTTGATGTATCACCAAAACGAAAAAGCCCCCGGTACAGACGTATCCGTACAAGGGCCTCTTTCATGGTGAATATATAAATAATAAACCAATCGCATGCTTGTGTCAAGATAAATGAGATCTTGCAAAAATCAATAATGTCGGGTACATTTTCGCCACATTCGCGAGCGTGCCGATGGCACGTCGTTCGCGAAAGACGTGCCGGGGTAGCTCAGTTGGTTAGAGCGTGGGACTCATAAGCCCAAGGTCGCCGGTTCGA
>JBBTQP010000064.1:0-10835 GCA_038065635.1 Patescibacteria group bacterium
TAGATTGCCACGTCGTTGCTACTCCTCGCAATGACAGGAGGATTAGATTGCCACGTCGTTGCTACTCCTCGCAATGACGGGCTCTCTAGGTGACGATTGACACGAACCCGTAATTCCGCTTCAATTGGGCGGTCCTTTTGCTTTGCTTAAGAAACAACCAACACTGAGGGGTCAGTCTAAATGACACGATTCTCCTCGAATCATTGGCGTGCGACCGCCAAAGCGGTTCCCGGACCGAAACGGAGATTCACGGTTGATTTTCCATCGCTTCCTCTGCGAAAGAAGCACAAGAATAAACGGCCGTCCAAGGAGCCCAAGTTCCCCCACGATGGAACAGTGCGCGCAGTAGCTTCAGCTGCGGCCAAGGCGCGGAGAAAGTCGGAGTACGTACTGCGCTTCGACAAGGTCGTAAAGACCTATTGCGGGATGGTCGTCGGCTTCACGGACAGGTTCTCGGTAGAGGAGTACTTGTATCTCAAGCTCAAGAGGATGGTTGCGGATCATGAAGAACGGCGCGTTCCTCTTGGTCGTAAAGGTCTCGAGGCGCAAGCCGAGACCATCTTTCATGAGATCGAAGCGTCAATACTCTCGATGGCTTCAAATGGCCGTCCAATCAAACAAGGCAAGCGCCACGACAGGCATCGGGTTTGGGCGCGCATACACGAACGCGGCTGTAAATGCTTCCTGACGCTTCTGTCGCAGAAGAAGGATGGCAAGTGGTTCGTCTTGAGTTTTGAAACCAAGGGCAAGTTCCGCCGCCGCATGCGTTCGCGGTCGAGCCGAAAAGATCTCAAGTACAGGAATACTCCGAAACACAAGCGGTACCAGCCGCTTCTCAAGCCCTTGGCCGCGCAGTTGCGCAAACGGGGGTTTTTTCATACAGTGGGGGGGAGAGAAGTAGTGGAGTAGGGGAGTAGGGGAGTAGAGAAGTAGAGAAGTAGAGAAGTAGCTACTCCACTACTCCACTACTTCTCTTTCCCATTATGACCATACTTATTTCAGATTTTTCAAAACATGTCGGCGAGACGGTGACCATCAAAGGTTGGGCGTACAACGTACGTTCTTCCGGTAGCATCGCTTTTTTGCAGATCCGCGACGGATCAGGTTTTACGCAGGCCGTGGTGGCGAAGCAATCCGTGGACGAACCTTCGTGGCAGGCGGCTGTTGATACCACGATCGAGTCGTCAGTGATCGTGGCAGGTACGGTCTCCGCGCATCCGAAGCAAGCTGGAGTGTACGAGCTTCAGGCCTCGTCCGTCTCAATCATCCAACGCGCAGAAGAATATCCCATCGGTAAAAAAGAACACGGCCCGGATTTTCTTTTGGATAATAGGCATTTGTGGCTACGCGCGCCGTCGCAGTGGGCGATTCAACGCGTCAGAGATTCAATTATCCGCGCGACTTATGACTGGATGCGCGACCACGACTTTATAAAGATCGACTCTCCGATTTTTACGCCGAACGCCTGCGAGGGAACCACGGATCTTTTTGAAGTGGATTATTTCGAAGATCGAAAAGCATATCTCACTCAATCCGGGCAGTTGTATCTCGAAGCCGCGATTTCATCCGTCGGACGTTGTTTCGATTTCGGTCCCGTGTTTCGAGCGGAAAAATCAAAAACGCGCCGCCATCTCACCGAATTTTGGATGATGGACGCGGAAGCGGCGTTCGTTGAGCACGAAGAAAATCTTCGCATTCAAGAGGAGCTCGTCTCCTTCATCGTCAGCCGCGTTCTTTCTGAACGACAGGCGGAATTGAAGATTCTCGAGCGAGATATTGCGCCGCTCGAAAATGTTAAACCTCCGTTTTATCGACTGACGCACGCCGAAGCAGTGAAAAAATTGCACGAACTCGGAAGTGATATCGGTGAGATGGATGATCTTGGCGCGGATGACGAGACCAAGTTGACGCAACTTTATGATAAACCGCTTTTCATCGAAAAATATCCCGCCGCCGTAAAAGCGTTTTATATGAAGCCGGATCCGTCCGATCCGACGCGCGTTTTGAACGCGGATCTTCTTGCGCCGGAAGGCTATGGCGAAATCATCGGCGGATCTCAACGTGAGGATTCTTACGACGCGTTGCTCGAGCGCGTTCGTCAACACGGGCTGCCGGAGAAGGCGTTCGCGTGGTATCTTGATCTTAGAAAGTACGGTTCAGTGCCGCATTCCGGTTTCGGATTCGGTCTTGAAAGAATCGTAGCTTGGGTTTGCGGGTTGCATCATGTTCGCGAGACGATTCCTTTTCCTCGATTGATCAATAGGCTGGATCCTTAAATCCTAAATTTTCCCCGCCGGCTCTGCCGCGAGGCAGTTGTTTAAACTTTTATGGAACTAATCAAAGATTTTAAAAATATAAATAAAAATGATGCAGCACTAGCCGGAGGAAAGGGTGCTTCACTTGGAGAAATGACACAAGCTGGAATTCCAGTACCGCCAGGTTTTGTTATTCTTTCTACTACCTTCGATCAATTTATTAAAGACGCCGATTTAGTGCAAGAAATAGAGGCTATTTTAGAAAAAGTTGATCACAAAGAAATACATACAGTTGAAAATGCCTCTGAAAAAATTCAAGGTTTGATAAAAAATGCAGTAATGCCCGAGAGTATTGCCATAGAAATAAAAAAACAATTTAAAAAACTTGATACTGAATTTGTTGCAGTTCGTTCCTCTGCTACGGCAGAAGATGGAGCGGAAAACGCATGGGCAGGCCAGCTTGATAGTTTTCTTAATACAAAAGAAGAAGATTTATTAATAAAAGTACAAAGCTGTTGGGCTTCTCTTTTTACGCCCCGTGCCATTTTCTATCGCTTTGAAAAAGGTTTGCACACCACCCAGATATCTGTAGCAGTTGTAGTCCAAAAAATGGTCAACTCGGAAATTTCTGGTATCGTTTTTTCTGTACACCCTGTAACCGAGGATAGGAATCAAATTATTATCGAGGCGGGATTTGGACTTGGAGAAGCAATAGTTTCTGGATCGATTACTCCAGACAGTTATGTAGTTGAAAAAGAACCGAGGAAAATTATTGATATCAATATTGCTACTCAAACACGCGGACTGTATCGTGTTCAAAATGGTGGAAACGAATGGCTCGAAATTAAAGAACCGCGAGCATCGTCTCAAGTATTAAGTGAAGGGCAAATTTTAGAATTCTCAAACATTATTCTTGGTATAGAAACCCACTATGGATTTCCTTGCGATATTGAGTGGGCATATGAAAATAAAAGATTTTACATAGTACAAAGTAGACCGATAACAACACTGAAAAATGTTGCTAATGAGCATAGACCAAATTTTCAAAAACTTCTTTCTCGGAAGCATGCCTTACTAACTGATGAAATAATTGCAACGGCGTGGAATGATCGAGGGCGATTTAAGGATTTAACTGGTTTTCCGGACTATGTTGAAAATCTTGAAATCGTAGATGGTGATTTTTGCTTCGATCTTAATTGGACGAATAAAATCATCAATCAATATAAAGATATTAATTTAAAAACAATTTGGAAGTTTATTAATGATGGCTACCGGTATGGCGAGATCATTAAGAATTATTCAAGAAATTTAAAACCCGAATCTTCAAAAAAAGAACTTACCAAACAATTTTACAAGTCAGTTGATTTACTAAAAAATCTTTTAGTATTTTTACCCATAACTCATCCGTTAGTCAATATTATTGAGGGGAAGGTCATAACAATATTGAAAGAAAAAAATGTCCAAGATAATGAACTGAACGATATTCTCTTTGACGTATCTGCTCCTATTAAGAAAAATACACCCGTTTTAGAAAATGAGGATTTATTAGAGATTAAGAAGAGATATCAAGAGAATAAAAATTTTGGTGTTGATAATGCTCTTGTAAAACACGCAGATAGCTATGGCTTTCTTGGTTATAGGGAGCCATTTTCTACTGGGTATGATAAAAATTTCTTCAAAATGAAATTAAAAGATCAAAAACAAGAAACTAAACAACGCAAGATTAATAATGTTGAATTTACAGATGACGAACAAAAATATGTTGATCTACTAAAAGAATTTGTCTATTTTAGAACATACCGGACGGAAAAGTTGTATGAATCTTTATATTACCTAGAACCTCTTTGGAGAAAAATTTCCAATGAGTTTGGGTTAAATAACGACACTGATATCGGTTGGTATAATCTTGGCGAAATAAACAATTTATTTAAATCTGAAACTAAAGTCGCATACACAGAGTTGGATAGTAGAAAAATTGGCCATGCAATACTTTTGCATGACGGTAGGTTCGAAACCATTTTTGCTAATCAGATGTCTGAGTTCAAGAAAAAGCATTATCCTGAGCAAAAACCAAGTGAGAATCAGATATCCGGCGTAGCTGCTTGCAAGGGCAAGGTGAGTGGAATTGCAAAAATAGTGAAAAGTTCAAAGGAACAAGACAAAATTAGGGCTGGCGATATTTTAGTAACGGCTATGACTACTCCGGATTATTTACCGTGCATGAATAAGGCCGTAGCATTTGTCACTGACGAAGGCGGTATTACTTGCCACGCTGCTATCGTTGCAAGAGAGATGAACAAGCCATGCATTATAGGTACTAAGATTGCCACGCAAGTTTTGAAAGATGGCGACTTGATTGAAGTTGATGCAAATAATGGAATTGTTAAAATATTAAAATGTAGCGCATGAATCCATCGTCAAAAAACGGATATTTCGCAATTTTCATCTCGTTGCTCGTAATTGCAGCCGCCGCAGCCGTTGTTTTTGTCTATCCCGATCGTTTTTCGCCAAAGATTGCCCCTCCGCCCATCAGCCCTTCAGCCACCCAATCCTTCGATCTCTCAGGATCTCGCGTGCTCCTTGCGGATGAAGCCGGCGCATGGCTTCAAGTGGCGAGCGGATCTCGTCCCCTAAAATGGCCGGAAGATGTGAAGCTTCTTGGCGCGGCGTTGTCCACGTTTCGTGGTCATGACGTGAAGACAGGCGAAGACGCGTATCTTGAAAGCGGATTTATTCTAGCAACCTCCTCCGTCGGTTTTCGTTCTCCCGATGGACGAAGATCAATCCATCCAACTCCATCCGCTCCGGACGGAACCAGCGCAATTTTGATCAGATACGGAGGAGATACGAGCAATGTGATATTAAGAGAGGAGAATGGAAGAGGCATTCGAGATGCGCAAGCAGTCGGATGGTGGGACAATGAAACCGTTGCCGTTGTTGGAATAAAAAATTCCGTTCGCACTGCATTCGCCGTCGGAATCGCTGGCGGTGTGCGAGTCGTAGCGTCTTTGCCGGAAACTGCCACGCGAATCGAGATTCACGACGGAGGATTGTGGTATGTGACGTTAACGCCGGGGGAGGGACTTGAGAGCGAGCCCGCGCCACCGTCCGAGTTACATAGACTTATGGTGGAAGGTAAAGATTCTACGTTGATGGTTTCTCCGGTGACGGTTATTTCTAGGTATGTCGTGGTTGGCGGAAATCTCGTGGCTACACAGAATGAAAAGGGAAAAATATATTACTCCTCTTCGACGGAAGGTGTTGTGGCTGAAGGGGTGTTGTTAGATGCAACGGCGGATGGAAAGTTATTGATTCGTAATGGCGAGAAGCTTTCATTTGGCGACCCTCGTGCCGGCGGTATGACATCTTGGCAAGTGTCTCTAGAAAAGCGCGTTGCGGTATTTATTTTGAAGTCCGCCGTGGTCGACGAAAAGCCGTAAATCATATAGGATATCGTACAATATGCGCACAATGATGATTGAGACGAAGGGCTTGGTCGGAGAAGAGGTTGTTGTCAGCGGATGGGTACATAATCGCCGCGACATGGGCAAGATAGTTTTCTTGGATCTTCGCGATAGAAGCGGCTTGCTCCAGACGGTTTGCGTCCCCTCCGAACTTTCGGAAAAATCCGCCGGTATCGTCAATGACGTACGTTCGGAGTACTGCGTTTCGGTTCGAGGGATCGTCCAAAAGCGCAGCGCGAAACAAATCAATGCAAATCTCCCGACAGGCGAAGTCGAGCTTCTAGCAAAAGAGATCGAGGTTTTGAATCCGTCGAAAACTCCGCCGTTTGAATTAGACAAAGATACTCGAGAAATCAATGAAGAGCTTCGGTTGAAATATCGATATCTAGATTTGCGATCGCCTAGGATGTTGAAAAACCTGATTCTTCGCGACAGTATCGTCACGTCATTTCGAGATTTTTTGCATGCGCGTGATTTTATCGAAATTGAAACTCCATATCTCACAAAAGGAACGCCGGAAGGCGCCCGCGAATATCTCGTGCCATCGAGAGTGCATCCGGGAAAGTTTTACGTTTTGCCGCAGTCGCCACAACAGTTCAAGCAATTGTTAATGGTTGCTGGAGTGGAAAAATATTTCCAGATCGCTCGTTGTTTTCGAGATGAAGATCAGCGCGGTGACCGACAACCGGAATTCACGCAGCTCGATCTTGAGATGTCTTTCGTGGAACGGGAGGATGTTTTGAAGATCGTAGAGCTGATGATGATCGAGATGGTGAAAAAGTGTGCACCGGAAAAAAAGATTCAAGAAGTTCCTTTTCCGCGGCTTTCGTACGCAGAGGCGATGGAGAAATACGGATCAGATAAACCGGATTTGCGAAAAGATAAAAACGATCCGGATCTATTGGCTTTTTGTTGGGTTTTGGACTTCCCGTTTTTCGAGGAGACTGATGACGGATGGACGTTTACACATAACCCATTCTCCGCGCCAATGCCTGAATACATGGACGATCTTCTGCAGAAGAAAAACATCGGCAAGATTCTGACTACGCAATACGATATCGTGCTTAACGGTTACGAAGCCGGCGGAGGGAGTATACGAAATCATCGTCCGGAAGCGCTTCGTTCGGTGTTAGAAATTTTAGGAATGAAAGACGAGGAAATTTCCGAACAGTTCGGTCACATGTTGGAAGCGTTCGAATACGGCGCGCCACCGCATGGCGGCATCGCGCCGGGGATAGATCGTATCGTTATGATTCTCGCGAATGAACCGAATATACGTGAAGTCATCGCTGTTCCAAAAACAGGGGACGCTCGTGATCCTATGATGGGCGCTCCTTCAACATTGCCAAAAAAGAGTTTGGATGAAGCTAATATAGAGATTAAAAAGGGAAGTAGAGAAGTAGGGAAGTAAAGTAGTAGATATGGCTGTGACGTTTCGGATAGAGAAGTTTGAAGGGCCGTTGGATCTTCTGCTTCAATTGGTTGAACAGGAAAAATTGGCTATTTCCGAAATTTCTCTCGCGACAGTAGCGGAGCAATTCGTAAATCACGTGCAAGGGAATAAAGAAATCGCGCCGGAGGAGTTGGCGGATTTTTTGGTTGTCGCTGCAAAGCTCATGTACATCAAATCCAAGATGCTGATTCCGGCGCTCCATGACGATGAACTTGAAGAATGTCCTGATTTGGAGACGCAGCTTCGCGAATATCAGAGATTTGTCGCGGCATCAAGGGAGATAAACGCACTTTGGGCAGGATCGCGTCGGTCGTACTCGCGAGATGCGCGCGCTACCCGCACGATTCATGCGGGTTTTGTTCCGCCGCAGGGAGTGACGGCCGACACGCTTTTGCATATAATGAGGCGCGTGATTTCAAGGTTGGAGCCGATTTTGCAATTGCCCAAAGTAAGCATCGAACGCGCGGTTACGATTCAGGAAAAAATAAAAGATCTGTATGAACGCATAAAAGGCCATGCGCGCACCAGTTTTCGCGCGTTCGTGAAAGGATCAGAGAATCGAACAGAAGTCATTGTTTCTTTTTTGGCGCTACTGGAGCTCGTGAAGCAGCGTTTCGTTAACGTAGAACAAGGTGAAATATGGAGTGATATTCACATACATCGTCATAAAGATGCGCCGGAGTTTGATCCCGCCCATAACTTTCAAGTATGAACATTGATGCAAAACTCGAAGCGCTATTATTCGCTTCGGCAAAACCGTGTACCGTAAAACGTCTGGCCGAAATTACGGGCGCTGATGCGGATGACGTCAAAAAGGGATTGGACGCGCTCGCTGTTCGATTGGAAGAATCAGGAAGCGGATTAATGCTTGTAAGGCATGGTCACGAAGCGGAGCTTGTAACTCGACCGGATGTGGCGGAGATGGTCGGCGCGCTTTTGAAAGCCGAGGCGTATGGCGAGCTTACGCGGCCGTCGCTAGAGGCGCTCACGATTCTCGCGTATCGCGGCCCGCTCACGCGTCCGGAGTTGGAACAGGTTCGCGGCGTGCAGTCCTCCCTCATTTTGAGAAATCTTCTTTTGCGCGGGCTCATCGAGGAACACGAAGAAACCAGATTGGGGCAGTCCACATACGGAGTCACGGTCGATTTTCTTCGTGCGTTGGGCGTTTCTTCCGTGAGCGAGTTGCCGGATTACGAAGATTTGCGCGGAAATGCTACGGTAGCGGACGTATTGTCACAGCTTGATGAAGCACAACAGCCATGATCGAACTACTCATCTCTCTTTTGACGGCCGCCAGCTTTATAGCGCCGGTTCAAGCCGCTCCGCAAACGCAGACAAAAATAAATTCCCTTCCGGAGGCCGGGGTTATTTTGCGCGTGCAGCCACCAAAGAAAAAGAGGATGGAAAGTATCGGTATAGCCACAACCGGCCGTGCGGCGTTTGTAGCGGATATAAAAACCGGTCAGGTTCTGTATTCGAAAAATCCTCACGACGTAATGCCGATCGCCAGTTTGACGAAGTTGATGACCGCGATCGTCGTAATTGATTCAGAGGTTAATTTGGATGAGAGCATAACTTTTATAAAAGAAGATTTTTACGGCGAAGGGAAGTCCGTGTTTGTCCAGGGCGAAACCATGACTCGTCGCGACGCTCTGCGCGCTTTATTGGTCGGTTCCGTGAACGCGGCTGGAAATGCTTTAGCGCGAACGAGCAAAGGAATGGATCCTTTTGTGCGGGCGATGAATGAAAAAGCGCACTCTCTGAATCTCGCGTCGCCGGTTTTTGTTGATCCAACAGGAGTAAACCCGGCGAACAAAGCAAACGCGGCGGACGTTGCGGCAATGCTTTCGATCGCGATGTCTTATCCGGAATTGAGGGAGATCGCCGCTTTATCGTCAGTTACAATAAAGGGTGGAAGCGGGAACGCGTATAACATTGATTCGACGAACCTTCTTTTGCCGACGTTTTTGAACCATGATCCGTATCGAATTATCGGCGCAAAAACAGGATCGTTGCCTGAGGCGGGGTTTTGCATGGCGCAGATCACGCGAAACGCCGAAGGGCACGAAATCGTTGTTGTAACGCTCGCAAGCGACAATCATTTTACACGCTATCAAGACATAAAAGGACTTACCGCATGGGCGTTCGATACGTTTGAGTGGGAATAGAGACAGTCAATAAAGTCTATAAAGTCCATAAAGTCTATAATGTCTTTAGGGTTTAGAGCGAATAATTATTCCGTGACTTTACAGACTTTATAGACTTTCGACTTTAAGGACTATGACCGTTGGAATCGATTTACGCTGCCTTCCGGTCGACGGATCCACTGGCGCTGGCGTGGCTCATGCCGCGCGTTTTTTGACGGAAGCGTTATTGGAACAGGAAGTCCCGTGGGAGTGGGTTTTGTATGTTCCTGTAGGGGCGCATGGTAATGCGCCCAATCTGCTGGGGAAGGGCGCATTACCATGCGCCCCTACGAGAGACACATCAGGTTCCGCTCTCCGTTCCGCCCTACGCGCTCATCCCTGCGATCTCCTCCTCGTCCCAAGCGGCGCATGCGCTCCTGGAATTACCGTGCCGCAGATACCGTGGGTTCACGATCTTGCGATATTCGATCATCCCGAATGGTTCCCGGAATCATGGTTGCGACGTATGGTCACGACGAGACTGTTTGCGCGAGGACTTCGACGTGCGCCAGTCATATTTGCTGTGAGTGAAGAAACAAAGCATCAAATCGTTGTTCATCTAGGAATAGATCCAAAAAAGATCGTGGTTACTCACGAGGGAGGGGATCCTATCTTGCAGAAGCTGGAAGTTGGAAGCTCGAAGCTGGAAGTTCAGGACAGATATTGTATTGCAATCGGTACTCTCGAGCCGCGAAAGAATTTTGGAATGTTGGCGCGGATTTGGTCGGATGTTTTTAGACAAACTGGACGACGATTGGTAATCGTTGGCAAGAAAGGGTGGGGGAATGTTTCAATTACAGAAGGGGGTGGGATCGAAATACGAACGACTGTCGACGAAGACGAGAAACGGCATCTAATCAAATCCGCGGACCTCGTTCTAGTCCCATCGTTCTACGAAGGATTTGGTCTCGTCGCGCTTGAGGCCATGCAAGCCGGGACCGCGCTCATTTCATCCGATCGCGGCGCGCTTTCGGAAGTTGTTGGTGAAGGCGGGCTGTTGTTGTCGCTGGACGATGAAGAGGTGTGGAAACGGGAGATATTGAGATTATTGGGAGATGAACTGGTGCGCTCGCAGACATCAGAAAAAGGTAGTGTCAGATCGAAGGATTTTTCTTGGGAAAAGACCGCGAAAGTGATTTGTTCAGAAATCGTCCGCATGAATAAAAAAATCTCCGTTTAGGAGATTTTTAACTTGGTGCCGCGGGAGAGAATCGAACTCTCATGACCTTTCGATCGCGGGATTTTGAGTCCCGTGCGTCTACCAATTCCGCCACCGCGGCAAACCGTGTGCAATGTAACCGAGAATTCTATATTTGACAATAACGCCATTTTTCTATATAGTCGGCAAGCGTTTTACATATATCGCGGGATAGAGCAGTTGGCAGCTCGCCAGGCCCATAACCTGGAGGTCGCCGGTTCGAGTCCGGCTCCCGCAACCAAGTCAAAAAACCCCGAAAGGGGTTTTTTGACAGACTTA
>JBBTQP010000065.1:0-1640 GCA_038065635.1 Patescibacteria group bacterium
GAACGCCGCGTTCCAATTCTCCGGAAACGATCTTTTCGTACAAGGCAATATCGGAAGCGCAACAAGCGTATACACGAACGGAGCATTTATTGCAGGAACGGGATCGACTCTGTATGGAGACGGATTCATCAACAAAAATAATGGAGCACTAACAATGACAGGCTCCGGCGGCTTGACCTTGAATACAGGCGCGGCTTCGCTAATAACGATTGATGCGGTTGCTGGAGGTGGCGGTGTGGTTGTAATCGGCCAGGATTCGGATGATTCATTAAGCATCGTTGGGACCATTGCTACCAGCCTTATTCCAACCGGTCTAATCGATATCGGTTCACCATCGGCCTCATGGCAGAGCATCTTCGCATCATCAACGATCCATGCGGGAGGAGTCACGTCTACTGGGAACGTGAATCCGTTTGCGAATAATACGTACAATCTCGGTTCGGATCTCTTGTCTTGGAAGAATGTCTATGCAAGTGGAACGGGATTCCTTGGCAACTTGGTTACGGGAAATTCTACGACCACGAATGCGACTACTACTGGGACGTTTGCGGTGAATGGAAATGTCACCTTGGGAGCGGGGACAAACCTGCTTTTATACAGCGAGCAACTTGAAAATGCCGCTTGGCTTTCACCGCAGACGGGTACAACGAGTACGGCGGATGCGGTTGCGGCGCCTGACGGGACGACGACGGCTGAACAGATTGATTTTGCTACTACTACTTCCTATAAGTATCAAAGTATAACAATGCCAACCGGTATGGCTGGTGGAGATTTTACATTCTCAATATGGTTGTATTCGCCAACAAAGGCGACGATCGCGCTTGCTATTCGACCGCAGCCATCCAATGTACCGTCAGCGTCGTTAACTATTAATTTAACTACCGGTTGGGTTAAATACAGCCGAACCGTTCCCTCTCTTTCTACAGACACAAGTATTATTGTCGGGTTGGATAACCGCGCCGGGGGCAATGGCGGTGACGGGATCGCAGGCACTCTTTACGCTTGGGGTGGGCAATTAACACAGGGTGATAATTTCATTCCGTACGTTAAAACAGTCGCGAGTCAGGTATACAACAATCTATTCGTCAACGCGCAGGTGAAATCCAATATTTATCCGGCAACGGATTTGGCGTATTCCCTTGGATATCAGACGTTGCGATTTAATGGAAATTTCGGAAATACCACCTCGACGAATGTAACCACTACGAAACTTTTTGCTACGAATAGCACCATAACTTACGCAACAACGACGAATCTAACTATTACCAACATCAATAGCAACCTGATTCCTCTTTCAAACGACTCTTTCAACATCGGTTCCTCTGCACTTTCGTGGCACAGCATCTTCGCATCATCCACTGTTCACGCGGGCGGCGTTACATCCACAGGAAACATCAACCCATTCGCAAACGGTCTCTATGACATCGGTATTTCCGGTACTGCTTGGAAGAGTATCTTCGCATCATCAACGATTCACGCTGGAGGAGTCACATCTACGGGAAATGTAAATCCATTTGCGAATAATACGTACAATCTCGGTTCGGATCTCTTGTCTTGGAAGAATGTCTATGCAAGCGGCACGCTGGTAATAGGCGGTGCATTGTCCGCCACCGGAGACGCTTTATCACCAGCAAAATCTT
>JBBTQP010000066.1:0-2268 GCA_038065635.1 Patescibacteria group bacterium
TTCCTTCTTCATGCGCTCAAGCGCGAGCTTTCGCATGGAGATGGCGTTTTTCTCGACAGAGGTCATCTCGGCGAAACTCTTACTATAGCCATCGGGAACGAAGACTTGATCCCAACCGAAACCGCCTGTACCGCGGACAGTTTCCGAAATCGTCCCGAAAATTTCTCCGACAAATACGCGAGTTTGTGTGCCGTCAAAGAATCCGACCGCCGTCTTGGCGATTGCTCCGCGGTTAGTCTCGCTGGCGAGCATCCTAAGGATGCCTTCATTGCCAACGGTGTCGAGGAACCACTTGATGAGCGCGCCGGGAAGTCCATTCCACGCCGCGAATTCCAGGCTCGTGTCTTCAACCAGAACGAACTTGCCGGTCTTATGGAAAGCGTCTTTTGCTTTTTCGCGCACGACATCTTCCACCTTTACACCCTGTGGCTCGAGAAGCTCAACCGCAACTTGCTCCAAGCTACGCCCGAGAATCTCGTTGACCTCGCGAAGCTTGTTCTCGTTCTTGGTGGCGAAAAATTCTGGATACATGTGGATCATCCTACTGTACCCGCGAGTGTTTCGCAAACCGAACCCGCGCTCAATTCCGCGCCGCCGCGAAACGAATCCAAGAATCCTCTCAGCGGTCTCCTGTTCTTCTCCGTCGTGATTCACCACCACGAAATCGTAGAGCCGCGCCGCTTGAAGCGTAGTCGGATCATCGCGGAGTCGATTCGCGATCTGTTCTTCCGTCATCCCTCTACCTCGCATGCGCTTGATAATTTCCTCTTGCGATGGCGACATGACGAACGCCGTGATGGCGTCGGGAATGATCCGTTTAAGCAAGAACGCGCTTCCGGTCACCAAGTGGACAATGATATCCTGTCCATCTTCCAATGATCTGCCGAGTTTTTCGATCGGCAAACCATAGTGATGATCCGTGATGACGACATGATCAAGTAGTTCTTCGCGATGCCAGAGCGTCATGAACATCTCTTCATCAACGAAATGATAGTGCACTCCGTTGATTTCTCCGGGACGTGGCTTTCTGGTTGTGCATGTCGGGAACTTGGTGAAACTCGAACGAGACGTGATGATGTTGATGATCGTATCCTTTCCGACACCGGAAGGACCCGAGACCACGACAACGGTGCCGCGCTCTTTCATATGCAATACCTCCTTTGTGAATGTGCTATTTGAGTAACCGAACATCGGTTCCTACCGGCATGATCCCTACCACGAGTAGGTAATTTATGCAATGACCAAAAGCACGCGCACTGGAACGCTCTCACCACGTGGGTCATTGACAACCTCCCTTGATTCTGCTAATTAGGTATTGCGAGTCGTGGTATAGTAAATATGGTTCCTTATGGCTGGCATGGTGCCGGCCCTATACCTTCGACATCTGAAGATGGAGAAAGAAATGCGAACGACGATGATGCTAGTTTTGGCTCTTGCCGTGCTCGCCGCGTGCGGCGGGAACGGCTCGTCGTCTTCAAGCGGCGACGGCGGAAACGGAAACTCAACCAGCTCGACCTCGTCGAGCGGCACGAGCGCGAGTGGTGGGGGCGGCAACAGCTCGTCCGGATCCGGAGGCGGTGGGAGCACCGGAGTGTGCGGTCCGACGCCGGAGAATCCGTTCGGGGATGCGTGCGAAATCGGCGACACGCTCGAGTGCCCGAAAGACGGCGCAACGACCGACGAGTTCTGCGAAGCGTGGCAGGCAGAGGGTCTGGACCTGTGTCCTCCTGATGGCAACAAGTTCACCATCAACGAAGAAGGCGTACACTTCAACGACTGCGGGTACGACCTCCCGAAGGGTGAGCACTACCAGATGCCGAACGAGTGCAAGGACTTCGTGAATGGAGATACGTGGGTGATGGTCGGTGACCCGGACAATCCGTTCACAATCGGAACAGCGTGGTACGCGTACGGACAACTCGACATCTCAATCGCTGGCGACGGAGGAGCATACGACTCCGGTGGCAACATGTCGGGAAACCGCATCTACTGGAATCGCTTCAACATCGACGTAGCCGGTAGCACTGAAGGCGAATTCGGTCCGGACTGCAAAACAATCACCAAGAGGTTCTACGACGTTGGAGGAGAAACGCCGATCGACGAAAAAGAATTCGTCTGGAGCCATCATCCTGGAACGTGACGCGCGTCTGCACTCTCATCTTCAAGACAAACCCAACCCCCGCGATACTCGCGAGGGGTTTTTCATATTTAGCTACAATCAACAGGAATATAACCCCTCCTAACCTCCCCTTAATTTTGTTGAGTTAA
>JBBTQP010000067.1:0-53911 GCA_038065635.1 Patescibacteria group bacterium
ATTTTACTCTAATAGATTCGAGTGGACGAGTTTCACCGCGTCCCCAATTTACATAAATCTCGGCTATCTGACAGATCATGTCACCAAGATCACTGTTCCTTGCTAGTACGCGATCGTACGTCACGGCTTTTTTTGATGGGGTGGCTCATGGCTTGTAATTTAAACTTTCCAGCAAAATCAAAGCAGACAAGCCGAGATACAGCAAAGGCCAAATTATGAGAGAGAACCAGAAAAAATTATTTATTGACGGTTTAATAATCTCAGAGAGCGGATCACCCATAATCATACGTTTTCGTAATGAATTATCCTCAATAAGGGCGACCTCAGCCTTCTTGCCGTAGCTTTCAAACTGTTGAGGTTCCAGAGCTGCGATATGTCGAACCTTGGAAAGTTTTGTTGTTCTTTCCTGCTTCTTCAGTGCGCTGCCCGAGTCTAAATCATTCCTGATAAGCTCAATGACCATGACGGTAAAAGCGACAACGACAATCAATGATAAAGCAGAGTTGAACCGATCTGAAAAGTCGCTCTTGTTAGCAGACACGACGGTAAAAAAAACGCCAACGAAGGCAACAAAGGATAGCCGAACTTTCCAGTGCGTATCTTCATTTTTCTGTTGATACTCAAACAGCGCCTTGAAATTTTTCGCTTTCTCTAAAAAGTCTTTTTCTGTTTGCGCGATCCGTTCCTCTTCGTTCATATCAGAATAAAAATTACCATTTCATATTTCGGCAAAACAATATCAGGTTTACCAAAATATTTTGCGGAATCTTTACTGTACCGAAATCCTTCCGCCCAAAACTTTTTCTGAAACTCAACCTCGATCTTACTGTCCATATTTTTGACAGCACTCATCATCTGACTCCTTCTCTTTTTTGAAACTGTATCAGTCATTTTCGTTGAGCGAGGGTAGTCCGTCGAAAGCCTCACAAACAGAAACATGAGGTCTTGTGCCAAAAAGGGATTCTCCTTGTCCATGCGTCGGCTCAGGCATTTTTATTTTAGGGAGTCCTTTCCGTGATCCGATAAAAAGTAACCTCCTTCTCATTTGGGGCGCTCCATAATCCGCCGCAAGCAGAATCCCATTCGTGACAGAATATCCGGCGGCCTCGGCTTTTTCTACAATCTGTTTATACAACCTGCCGCCCCCAACTCCTTTTAGATTAGACACATTCTCCATCACAAAAAACGACGGTTTTATTTTCTCAACGAAACGTAAAAATTCAAAAATTAGCAACCCTCTATCATCGTCTAATCCTTTCTGCTTTCCGGCTTGGCTAAAAGATTGACAGGGCGGTCCACCATGTACAATATCCGGGCGGTCATTTGTCCCAGAGTGTTCTTTCCAAAATTTTAGTGGATCGGCAATTTCCGTAATATCTCTACATACCACTTTTGCTTTATTCTTTGGATAACTATCCAGTGTATCGCAGGCGTCTTTCCATTTGTCCAAAGCAACGCGAGTTATGATTTTTTTTGTCAATTCCGCACCGATATCCAAACCGCCTATGCCGGAAAACAAACTAAACGCTGTCAGTGTTTTCTTTCCCGCCGCCTTAAGCCCTTGTTTTACAATTTGATCAAAAACCGCGTTTGCAAGAGGAACGGGGACGGCATTCCCTACTTGTTGCTGGGTACTAGTCAACGTTCCTTTTAATTCGAGACTGTCGGGGAAACCCTGCAAGCGTAACGCTTCTCTGACGGTTATATAACGATTCTCAAACGGGTGGACGAATTTGTTAAAAATAAAACCCGTAACCGTTAGCGATGGTTTTTTAGGATCAAGCCTGATAATCCTCAAATTTGGTCCGCCAACTCTGTTTTCGTCATGCTTGACATAGTACTTAAAACTCTCGTGCCAGAGTTCTTCGGGCAAATCCTGCATTCGCTGACCAATGCCCAAAGCGTCAATCCGCTTTTGAGATTCGGAGCCGACCTTTCGGGCGATGTGGTTATTTACGATTATTTGCATAGATCAGAATGAAAAATTTTCTTTAATCCATTCGTCCCGAGCATATGTGAACGAAAAAGACACAATGCCGTCGTAGAGATTATATAAAGGCACGTTTGGAGGAAGGTCTTTTGCCCGTTTCGCTTTGCCCGTTTCGTCTTTCGTCCAGATGACATCTTTCAAGTCTTGCAAATATTCATCAAAATGTCTGATGGCGTGAAGATTTGAAATGAGTCCGGTTTTAATGTTAATTCCATCAATTTTTGGTTTATTTGTTGCTCCAAGTTTTAGGACTTGATATGTTCCTTTTTTGATATCATCGGTTCTATCCATTCCAACGCTGGATTTGCTGTCTGAAATTGACTCATATCCACCTGCTCCGACTCCGCGTTGAGGCCAATTTTCCGGTATTGGCCGGGGTTGCCCGCATGCGTTGGTCATCCAATAAATTGCGTCAATGCCATTGCCGGATAATTTTCCTTTACTTTCGTATGTCTTGAAAGCGTGCGACCAGAATGAATGGTACTGCTTAAAAAAATCCATTTTCATTAAACCAATTATCCCCTTGTATGCCCACCCCTGTTTAGACTTCGGATCAATCGTTCCTATATCAAAAATCTTGTACGATTTGATCTGTTTATCTTTTTCACCAATAAGAGGTAAGAAGATTCCCAGTTTGTCGGACGATAAATTTGTATTATTTAAGGCCAAATGTCCCGATTCAACTTCGCGGTCTTCTTTCTCCTCGGTTTGCTTTTCAGTAGTTGTCGCCAACGGCAACGTTACCAACGGAGATGATTTTACTTCTGCAAAAAAAAAACAATTTGCTTGCTTTTTTCATAGAATATTAAGTCCGCCGGTTCAGACGCTTTGTAAATTTCAATTTTTCTTCCATGTTTCTCAAATAAGATTTTTAACATTAGCCCCAAGAGATCTACGGCGATGCTACCAATGCTCCCGGAGCTCGGTTTATTTGATTTATGGTATTTGAATTTTCCGTCTAGGTTGCAACGCGGACAGATGTTGGTGTAAGAAAAGAGAAGCAGCGGATCGCCCTTATGCGGGCAGTAAATCCATCCTCTGTTCGCTACGCGACTGTAATATTCGGCGGATACCAACAAATCAAAAGCCGCGCCCAACGATAAGCCAATTTCTTTCTTTGGCATCTTGTACGCCTCTTCCACAAGTCTTTTTGCCAATTCCGCCTTTTCTGAATTTATGGAAATCGGCGTGGAGTTATCTATAATATTTTGAATGTCTTTGGGCAGCATATTTATTAAATCAATTACCTAGCGGCAGAGCCGGCGGGGTATCGCCGGTTGCATATTTTATCACTCCCATTCCCCAAACCTCTCCTTAATTTCCTTTACCTTATTTTCCGCCAAATCCAACCGCTTTCGCAGAGCATCCGCGATTTCCATTGCGCGTTCGAATTTCTGAAGGCCTTGGTCGAGATCGCCATCGCCTTTTTCAAACCAACCGGTAAGAGCTTCGAGTTCCTCGAAACTTTTAGCGACGTCAATTTGTTTGGTTTCCTTTTTGGGCATATTTCAATATATTTGGTATTTGCATATTCTATTCAATGCTTCATTTATCCACGACTATTTGGTGATAAATTCAAGTTATTGACTTAATATCTTTCATCCGCTATATTTTATTTATCACCACGAAAAAGACCCCTGCCGGGCTCGTCCCTGCCGGGGGCTTTTTCATTTAGTGATTCTAGTAGATTCTTTTGATCTTTAATATAAGCAATGGAAGCATCGGTACGTTTTAAAAGAATTGAGCACTTTTCTACCGGGGCAGGCGAAAGTATTGTCAAAAGCTGCTTTTTTTCCAACCAAAATTTAACTAGCGGCGCATAGTCCCCATCGCTAGTTACCAACACGACACGCCTAGCCATACCTTCATATGAATCACGCATCGCTTGAGTAACTAGATCTGCGTCACAATTGCCCTTTGCTCTTCCGTTACCATCATAAATAACTTCTTTATATACGAGCGTAAAACCATCCTTCTGTAGTTGAGTATACCTATCTTTATATTTTGGAATAAGACCAACGAACAGATAAACAAGTCCTACTCCGTATTTATCCGAAAGCCAAATTCGAAATCTGGAATAATCAAGACGCCAACCGAGAGATAGGACTCCGCGATGTAAATTCGCCCCGTCTATATATGCTATAGTTTTATTCTCTGGCAGCATAATCAAAAACTCATTCTTTTTGTTTGGCTTCCTTTTTTTGCATAGTTAGTTGGCTAATTAACGAATCAGATTACGAATTATACGAATTGTATCGAATGTACTTCGTCAACAATTCGTATAATTCGTACGATTCATTCGTAATTCGTCATTTGTTCATTCGTAATTCGTTAATGGTAGTCTCCGCTTCTCCGTCGCGCAATACGAGAGCGACGGATTGTCCGACGCTTAATCCGGTGACAGAGGAAATCGTGTTACCGGACGCGTCGCGAATAATAGCATACCCGCGCGAAAGCACTGACGTTGGGTCGAGCGATGCCAGTAAGCGAACTCGATTGGAGATGCGTTCACGCAATGACGCAATCCATTGCTCAACAAGCCGCAGACACTTTTCGTTCACTCGCGACAGTGCATCGCGCTTTGAAGCAAGCCAAATACTCGGAGCGCTTAGGGCGTGAGTGATTGCGTCTCGCCGATCTTCGATTAAACGGATAAAACGTGAATCAATCCCAGACACCAGAGTTGAAAGTTCGTACTGCACATCTCGTCTGTCAGGGACCAATCGTCGCGCGCAATCAGTTGGAGTTGATGCGCGAACATCAGCGGCTTCTTCCGCCAAGGTTATGTCGCGCTCATGACCGATTGCGACGAGCGTTGGAATCTTCGACGCATACACCGCGCGAACAACCTGTTCGTCATTGAACGCCATCAGCTCTTCAAGAGATCCGCCGCCGCGCGTCAAAATAAGCGCGTCGTAATTTTTCGATTGCGCGGTTTGAATCGCGCGAACAATATCTTTTGGCGCGCGCTCGCCTTGGACGAGAACGTGATAAAGATCTATTTCAACTCCGCCCCAACGTTCGGACATTATTCGAATGAAGTCGCCGTAAGCAGCACTCTCTCGCGAGGCAACAAGCGCGATGCGTTGCGGGAATCTCGGCAATTCGCGCTTGCGAGACGGATCAAAAATCCCTTCTTTTTCAAGTCGCGCCCGAAGTAACGCCAGCGCTTTTTTCAAAGCCCCTTCGCCCGCAAGCTCTATTCTTTCAGCGGAAAGTGAGAATTTCCCGTACTTCGGATACACACGCGGCAATCCTATGACGCGAACCTTGATTCCATCTTCAATCGGAACACGAAGATTCCAAACCGGAAGAAACACGTTCACCAGCGCCTTATCATCTTTCAAATCAAACGAAACCCACTGCCCTTGCGACACGCGATATCCCGAAACCTCCCCCTCGACTCCAACTTCTTCCGTACCCCAAGACTCCTTCAGCACGAAGTTGACTGTCTCGATAAATTCGGAAACTTGGAGGATGCGCATGCTCACTTCATCAACAACCCTCCCCATTCGACCAACGTGAATCCGCGACGAACAGGAGTTTCGATCTTTGGTTCGGGAATGGAGATCGGCGCTTTGAGTTTTTGCCAGTCCATAAAAATGCGGATGGACGTCGCCGGTGCTGGCGACACATACAGAGGTGCCGCCTTCGACCATGCGCTCGTCAGGAACGACACACGGTAATACGGCGCGCCAGTCATCTTCGGCACCCAAAATTCTCGGAACTCGCGAGACTCGGTCTGATTCAAACCGTATTGCTTCAAAATCTCCGCCAATCTCGAATCCACTTCGCCATCCTTCAAAATAAATCCGTCTTTAGGAGCTTTATACCCAACTCCGGTTCCCTCCCAATACAATGAACCAAAACGTGCTCCATCGCGCATAACAAGCTGACCGTCGGGACTTGCTGTCACGTTCCAACCGGACACGGGATACGTCGGCTCGCTTTCAGTTACGTTAATAAAAGACGGAAGACGAACCGAAACGTTCGTAACCTTTTCGGGATAAAGATAGATGACGGGTTTGCCACACTCAACCTGTGGCTGAACGTCCATAACGCTATACTGAACCCAACGACCTAATGCGTCGCGCCAAAAAAACACAGGAATTGGATGCTTATTGATGAATTCCTCAAATGAGGGTTTTTCACCAGTAGCCCTATCGTAACCGATCCAACTTTCATACATCTCCTTAACTTGTTTAAGATTGGCAGGATCTTTTGCGATGTAAACGTCATCGCCATTAGGAGCTTTGCCACCGAGAGTCAGAGCGCCCTGCAATTCTGTGTCTGAAACAATCTCCGCGCAACCATGAAATCCGCATCCGCTCATTTCATAAGGGAGGTAATATCCTTTAAGATTTGAATTTGCGACCTTCCAAGTCACCCTATCTGCTGAAATAGCGCTCTCAATACCTTCGGCTGACGTTCCCTTCAAATCTTCACGCTTGGACGGAATAAGCGACGCATAGCGATATCCTGTTCCATCCGGCCCGAAAACGAGTAGACAACCGATTGGATCGCTGAAATTAACATCGGTTAAAGTTGAAGAATATAAATTCCAGCCATCTGTAGTTGATGCGACTTTTATTCTTCCTGGACAACCCTCGCGTGTACAACTTGGATCAGGAACTACTCCACTAAATTCACTCGTAAGTACTATCTTAGCTCCATTTTGAAGCACTGATTCGGACGGCGGAGCGTTTAATTTTACTGAGTATTTGACATCGAGCGTAAAAAAATAAGTGGAAAGCCATGTTTTATCTTCCATTCCCCGTTGCGAATAAACCCGATCACCGTTTGGCGAAATAAATATAAGCGTCTTTTCTCTTGTGGTCCCCAGTCCTTGCTCGTCATACATCATTGCGTAAACTTTATAGCCACCAAGATTCTTCGTGCCACGCACAACACCCTTTTCCCAAAAAACAAAATTCGCGGTAAGACCTATCGACCCTTCCGGAAACGGAATGGGAGATGGAACAGACGGATCATGGTTCAAGTTCGCGAAAATTACATTCGGATCAACTTTTTTCGGCTGTGAATTCCAATCTACGTCAATTGCAATTCCTGGAGAGGAGGAAGCGGATTCTTCAACCGGAGGCGTTGGTATGCCTGTAAGCGGTGGCGGCACATTAGCTGCATCCGGCGGACCGTTAATAATCTTTGTGACCGGAGGTTTTACTATAAACTGCAACGCCACAATTACCACCAGCACTCCGAATACCACTCCGGAGACAAACAATAGCGGGAAAAGGAAGCATTGAGATGAGAGCTTGGATGTGAGTTTCATATATACGACACAGGGATGGGTTATATCTTTTTTCGTCATTGCGAGCATCAGCAGAGGCGTGGCAATCTAATCAGAGGAGAGAACCCTCTTACTAGATTGCCACGTCGTTGCTACTCCTCGCAATGACATCTTAGTATAACAGATGAATGACGCCGGCTCGAATCTGCGTTGAGAGTTCCGGTTTGGAGATTTCGGCTATATGTTCAAGCCGGGCTTTGCGTTCATCTCCAGTCAATAATTGCGGCTGACTCGCAGTGATCTTGATCGGAAAAAGATGCATCTCGCTCCCCTTGTCCGAGAGCTCCAATCCTACCACCAAACCGAGATTTGTTTCTTCGGACCAATCCTGATCGAAAATAAAATTGCCAAGCGAGTATGCGATCGGATGACCTCGATATTCTTCCACGGACTGAACCCAGTGAGGATGCGAACCGATAACCGCGTCCACTCCCTGATCGATAAACCAATGCGCGAGCTCAACCTGCGCCGTGTCCGGTTTCGCCTTGTACTCCTGACCCCAGTGCATAAACACGACAGTATGTCCCGCCTGACGCTTGGCGGATTCAATCGCCGCGCTCGCAGCATCGCGATCAAACGGATTGTCCGTGGTATTGAATCCGAGAAGCGCAACTTTCTGCCCGCGCGATTCTATCACAGCCAGTGACGACGCTTCATCGTCCATCACCTCGTCGCCAAACGAGACAATTCCCGCTTCGTGCAGCAAACGCTTGGATTCCTCGGCGCCCTGTCGTCCTTGATCAAGCGTATGATTGTTCGCCTGCGATACCGCATCGATTCCGATGTCGCGCAAAGTTTTCAAAATAATCGGATCAAACGCAAAATCGATAGACTTCTCCGGCGGTCGACGAACGGGCGTCACAGGCCCTTCGAGATTTGCGATCACCGCATCTTGCCCGTTGAAAAATCGATCCTCCTGACCGCGTATTTTCTCAAAGGTATATTCCGAATCTTTGGATCTACTTACACGATCCGCAACGTGACGATCAAACATCATGTCGCCTAAAAACAACAAGTTCACGACTCGTTGCTTGATGATGGGTCCCGGTGCGAAGGATGCCAAAACGTGACTCGTGGATTCTTGCGCGATCGTCGCATGCAATAATCGCAAAGAATTTGTATGATCGTGAATCGTAACGTCTCCCAATTCCAAATTACGCGCAACGTTAAGCGCCACCCCTAACGCTCCGGGTGAATCGATCTCTACTAGATCAGCTTCACGATCCGCGAGCGAGCGTACGACGTCTAGCGCGAGTTCATCATGAAAATCCGCGACCTCGGCCGGAAGGTAATGGGAAAAATCTATACTCGCGATAATCAACGCGTTCGGATCGGCAGTGAGTTGTTCCGTTAGAGCTTTCGCCAGCGCCTCGCGGTCACTGATAGAAGCGTCGAGACGCACGATTACCGGCACGACCGAAACGCGCGGCCACGCGGACGCGATGAACGGTACGATATTGGAAATGCCATGTTCTTTTTCAAAAGGGTGATCATCAAGCCGCATTCCTGTTACGCCATCGAGAAGTTGCCTAACTTTTTTTGAAGATCCGCTAACGTCCCCGGCTACTGTCGAGAAATCCTTGTCCGTAGCCGTGAATGCAGATGTCCCCTGTGTGAAATGATCCGGAGCGATGAGATAGACGACTGATGGCGCCTTCGTTGCGGAAATAAGCGAAGCGATTTCACGCGCGGCAACGAGATGATGTGGCAGGATAAGAATGCGCGTGCCTTCTTTCGCTTTCCAATGACGAATCACGCCGAAAGATTGTTCGAGCAAATCGGATGAGACGTTCGGCGTCTGTAGCAGTTCGGATACGGGAGATTCGGATACTTGGATCGGAGATTTTTCCGAAGCTGACGTACGCAAAATATTCGGCGCTACGACAACTCCCACGCCAAGACCGATCCAAAGTCCAAGAGCCGCAGTAAACGCTACGCGACGGCGGTGAACCATACAGCCATGATCCCGTAGAAAAGCATTCCCCAAAAGACGCAAGAAAGAAGCAGGTCGACCGGAAACCATGCGTCTTCTTTTACGCCGAAAAGACCATGACCCTCAAGCGGCAACAGAATGCCGCCGATAATAAGCGTCAAAATCATTGACCAGCCGAGCAACGGAAAAAGCCCGAACCCGGAGACCACGCCGATATCCACTAAAAAACCGTAACCTACACCGGCAATGGCGGAAACCAAAAGATGAACGAACATTCCGACGAAGTGCGCCTCTCGCCTGTCCATAGCCTTCCCAAAAAAATGCGGACGATCAAGGTCTCTGATGAAATTTCCTGCGCCAATATACGGAGCGACGTGCGAAATGAACAGCAAAATAGCGCCGGCTGAAACGCCTGCCGCGAGAGATGAAAAGAGAAGTTCGGACATATCGGAACAAGAGTTATCAAACCATGAAAAAAACTTATCGAAGCGAGGACTGTTTGAGCGAAGCGAGTTCCGCAGCGAGAGAAGTTTTTTTCATGGTTTGATAACGATTACTGCCACCGACTAATTCGGCAACACAACTATCATATACGCTTTTCCGGACGAGACCGTATCTTTAGAACCGGTCCAATCGTGCGCCGCGTTCATGATAGTCAGCGGATCGTACAAATATCCTTCTCCCTTTCGCGTTCCCGGATCGTTCGTTATGAACTTCTCTCCGGTATATCCGCGAATCACCAACATGTGGTACGGAGGCCCTCCGTTTTTATAATTCGGATTGCCCAGCATCTTTCCGGCAAACGGTATGATTACAGGATAGCCGAGCGCTAGAGGTTTCTTTATTTCTTCAACGCTCGTGAGCGGCTTCACGATGACGCGAGTATAACCGTAAGCTTCTTTGATGAACTTCGCCGTCTGTTCCGCAGTCGTGTCTTCGTAAAATCCGTAGTTCTTTTTTTCAAAAGCCACGAGATCCAAAATCGCCTTGTCCGCGCGATCTACCGGAATCTTCCCGTGTTCTCCGCGATAATAGCCGTCAACCATTATTGCAGACGCCTCCTCGCACGCTTCCTGATAAGGCATGTCCCAATTGGAATTCGGCGCCTGCGTCGTGAATGGTACGTCCAAGTTAACTTCGGCCGGAAGTTTTCCTGTAAACGCGAGCGGATCGCCAGCTGCTTTTTTTGCCGTCGGATTGGTTTCGAGTGCGTAATGCTCGGACGCGGACAATCCTCCCTCCACCGGAGACGGAGCTGATGGAACGACTTCGTTTGCTGTTTCTTTTTCTGGCACGAACGCAGTGGCCGTAGGAAGTTTTGGCGCGCGCCATTCTTCCCACGCATCGCGAATAGCAACGCGCGAAAAATATCCGAACGTCGCTGCCGCGATTATCGCGACCGCAAGTAATAACTTTACTCTTCGTGCAATCATTATTTTTTCTTCTCAATCTTAACTTCCAACATCTTGTCTCCAACCGCAATCTTATCGACAACGTCTTGTCCGGAAATCACGCGCCCAAAAATGGAATAAGCAGGAGGAAGCGGTGTGTCTCCAAGCATAATAAAGAATTGCGAACCGTTCGTATTAGGCCCAGAATTCGCCATCGCCACGATTCCCTTATTATACGGAAGTTTCACGGCATCGTCTCCAAACTGATAACCAGGACCGCCTGTTCCGTATCGACGCAACGCATCCTCCGGACCGCGCGTATTCGGATCTCCACCTTGGATTACGAATCCAGATTCCACGCGATGGAACATTAAACCGTCGTAAAATTTCAACTTCGCGAGATAAACAAAGTTGGACGCGGCGTTCGGCCCTTCTTTCGGAAGAATCTCAAACTTGATGTCGCCTTTATCCGTATGGATCGTGGCGACCATATTAGCTGTTTCTGATTCAGGAAGAACCCCGGGAAACGCAAGTGTTTCTTGTGTCATGGATTTTTCATTAGTTTGTGATTCGGATGTTGATGTTGCCGGTTCCGGCGTAGGATCAGGAGCTGGCTGCTCTGCAGGAGGTGTTGCTTCGGGTATTACGGTTTCTAGTGGCTGAACAATCACTTCCGGCGGACCCCAGCAACCTGCACCGACAAGAGCGATGGTGGTTAGAATGATAGAAAACGGGACTAAACGGGATGTTGAGCTTTTCATATTATGAAGAAAATCATACCACTAATACAGGTATTTTTACATCGTTAATACGCTTGAATCCGAAAAAAACAAGCTAGTCTATGTTATCAAAAAACTAGTTCGTATCTTCAGGCTTCCTTTTTAATTTCTCGACTTGTTCTGTACTAAACTCATAACACTTCTCTGCTAATTCCCTCAAACCTCCTCCGGCCATTGCCCCGAGTAACGAATGAAGAACGACCGCTAAAGCTTTTTGATCGCTTTTCTCCGCTTCATTGACCAGCTTCTTGAGTTCTCCCCTAAAATAGGCAGCATCTTTATTTTCCGGAGACTTAGGTCTTTCCATATATTCTTATAGTTAAATGATTTATTAATATAAGCATATCATATTTATTTATTCATTCACACGGTAGTCTGTTTCTGTCATCCTCGCGTAGGCGGGGATCCAGACAGTGAACAATACACAATTTTATCTGGATTCCCGCCTACGCGGGAATGACACGGTCGGGTGTCCAACACCCTACTATGCCTCCCACGGCAATCCCGCCTCACCCGCAAATCCCCAAAGCGCGGCTTCGTAATTCAATCCGGGACGTAGCCAGTCGCGGACGCGTGCGAGATTCAAATCTTCTTTTTGCAACTTGGACGAGCAATCGCGTCCGCGTTCATCTTTAGCGAGAATAAATATCGGATTTTCATCACCGGGATTGTATACGAGCTGAACCAAGGCGGCTCGCGCTCCGTCGCGAACGATCTTCAGCGCGGCCGCTCGCGCAATCCACGCTCCGGCTTTTTCCACGCTCATGGCATCGTGTCCCGATGTCGAAACATTAAACGGAACCAGAGATCCATACGGAGAAACTCCGCGGCCGGATGATCCCGTCTGTCCTGCCAATCCCCTTTGCTCGCGCGGACCGGTAGGATTTACTTCGAGCTTCTCGTTTTCGAAAAGCGATGCGAGTTCCGTAGCCACGCGTTCGCGCACAATTTCCAATGGTTCGTTTCCGTGTTCAACGGAAACTATGACGTGCGACGGACGTGAATCCTCTGCCTGAACTGTAACCTCTGCATCCGGTCCAAGCCAAAACCATTCCGGATCATTCGATCGTTTTTCTTGAAGGCGTTTCGCTACGCGGCGAGCAAGAGCCGCAGGAAGCGGAATGAGTTCTTGAGTTTCAGATGTCGCATATCCGGTAACCGTAACTGGAGTGTCGCAAGCCAAACGACGTTCTGCGACTTGCGGCGCTGCAACCGGTTCGATAGACACAAATGGTTCAAGTTCTTCCGTGATACCGAGCGACCCTGCCGCGCGTTTTGCAATTGCGGAAACATCAAAATCCGCCTGCGATAAAACATCGCCTGCGATAAAAAGCAGTCCGCGCCCACCGGAAACCGAAAGCCGAATCCGCGCTTCGGCATCGCGGCGCGCATATTCGTCAACAATCGCCTCGGCGATAAGCTCGCAGGCATGATCCGGATGGCCAGGTAGTCGCGCTGTTGCTGTTCGCATAAGAACCAAACGTTAGCGCGAATTGGGATTTTTTTCAACTGTGCGGGTTACAAAACCTCCCCTAACCCCTCCTTCGTAAGGAGGGGGATTAATCCTCCCCCTTGCGAAGGGGGAGTTAGAGGGGGTTATTCCCCGTATTTATGAATTCGGCGGCAGCTTCTTCATTGTCGACTTGAAGACCGTCTTCGTAGCCGCTCTTTCTTGCCTCGGCGCGTTCCCGTACCCGTCGATTCGTATTGTTTTCTCCTGATAAAAATCATCGCCGTCCCAACGAGACTCTCGTTCCGGTGGACGCAAAAATCCGGATCCGAATGAATCCCGCACCTCTATTCGCTCAGTGAGATACGGCGGTAGTTCTTGCAAAAAAATTGATGGTGGCGCGAATGAAAGTCCTTCACCCGCTCGTGTTGCCGAGTAAGTAAGATAGAGATTTCTTCGAGCGCGAGTTACGGCGACGTAAAAAAGCCGCCTCTCCTCTTCCATCTGCGCATCATCATCCATGGCGTATCTACTAGGAAACGCGGATTCCATAAGATGCATCACGAAAACCGTGTCCCACTCAAGGCCTTTTGCTTGATGAACCGTCGATAGAACCATGCGTTCGTCATTCGGACTCGCTCCGCGCGACGAACCGATAGCATCGTCGAACAACGCGATATCGCCAAGAAAAGAATTGGCGTCCTTATAACCTTCTGCGAACACCGCGAGCTGTTCAAGATCATCCATTCGTTCTCGCCAATCCGG
This sequence comes from Patescibacteria group bacterium, assembly GCA_038065635.1. Lineage (GTDB taxonomy): Bacteria > Patescibacteriota > Patescibacteriia > 2-12-FULL-60-25 > 2-12-FULL-60-25 > JAHJFW01. Next base: position 13,617 of record JBBTQP010000067.1, read on the forward strand.
AAATTCGCGTTCGAGATAGTCCGCATATGTGGACTTGATGATGGCTCGTACGATTCGCGAAGGATCGCTTTCAGCATTCGCGGTTCTTATCATCGCCAAACACGATTCCATCCCACCACGCGCTCGATCCGGAAGCGCTAGAGAATTCCCGCCTTCCAAAACTTCTCCGATCGTTCCTACCTCTCGCGTCATCGCTGCTATTCTCGCGGCCATGGTCGCGCCGATCCCCTGTTGCATTTGCAAAAGCCGAAGCCACGCGGATTCGTCGCGCGGATTTTGTATGACGCGAAGACACGCTAAAACGTCTTTGATATGCGCGCGTCCGAAAAACCTGACGCCGCCGCGATAATCATAAGGGATATCGCGCTTCATCAACTCCATTTCCAAAATATGGGAGTGCGCGGAACTGCGAAACAACACCGCCATTCCTGCGAGCGCAGCTCCCTCGTTACGAAGTCGCAAAACCTGTTCCGCGATAAATCGCGCTTCCTGATGCGCCGTGCCGAACGATCCTACGATCGGTTTTTTTCCGCGAGGTAAAAGTCCTATCAAATCTTTTTGAAACTGCGCACGATTTTGCGAAAGAGAAGCGTTTGCCAAATCAAGAATATCCGGAGTTGAACGATAATTAGTTAAAAGCTTATGCACTTTCGCGTCCGGCCATTCTTCCGGAAAACGGAGTATGTTCTTAATATCCGCGCCACGAAAAGAATAAATAGATTGCGCATCGTCCCCCACCACGAAAGCATTGCGATGAGTCCGCGCGAGTCCTGACACTATATTCGCTTGAAGCGCGTTCGTGTCCTGATATTCGTCAACAAGGATGTGTCGAAAACGCGCGGACATTGCAACTCCGATTTCCGGATGGTGAATTAACGTGAGCCAATTACCGAGAAGATCGTCGAAATCCATTGCCTGCGAAGCGCGTTTGCGTTCTTCATACAAACGTCGGACCTCCGTGATTTCGGTTAGACGATCTTCAAGATGCGGATACCTCTCTTCAAGAACTTTCTCCATCGGCTGAACCGTATTTTTGCAAAAAGAAATCACGTCCTGCAAAACCGCCGGCGATGGGAACCTTCGCGAAGTTACGTCAAACGACGCGTCTTTCAAAATCGCTTTGAGCAAACTCCGCGAATCTTCCTGATCAAGAATCGTGAACGCGGACGAGTATCCGCAGGCGGCGGCGGAACCACGAAGGATTCTGTGCGCGATAGAGTGGAAAGTCCCGGCCCACAAACCATGAGCGATCGTACCGAGACGTGATCCGACTCGCTCGCGCATTTCCCTCGCCGCTTTATTCGTAAAAGTTAGAAGCAATATTGATGACGGATCTTCTCCGCGTTCCAAAAGATGCGCTACTCGATACAAAATAGTCCGCGTTTTTCCAGATCCTGCACCGGCAAGAACAAGGCACGGTCCGTCGCCGTTTATCACCGCGTTCAGTTGCTCTTGATTCAGCTCTTGCGAGTATGAAATGGGACGAAGATTCGTTTGCATTGCCAAAGGGTACATTAAAAAATGTGTCATTGCGAGGAGGATTGTGCGACGCGGCAATCTTCGTATAAAGAAACAGCCCGCCGAGAACATCTCGACGGGCGTTTCCTCCTGCAAGGAGCTGTTAGGCGGCCACGCGCTTGCCGGCCGCCTTTGAATAAATGATGTTTCCGCGGACGATGCGCGTAAGTGCGCCTTCGCGGCGGATACGGAGTCGGAACAGGCGCCACACCTCTTCACGGAAATACGCCGGTTGCCAGACGCCGTCACACATCCGAATGGCCGCGTTCAAACGAGCCTTTGCCTCATACGTCCAGAATCCAGTCTGAGCGTAAAGGAACTTTTCCAGCGTCACGTGACACGCAAGAAGCGTGATCGCGTCTTGGGTCACGCTACCCTGCAGCACCATGCTACGCAGAGCCCAATCGAGCGTACGCGCCTTGTCGAACTCGGCAGCGCGTTTCAATACCTTCAGTCCGTCTTCCTCGTCTGGCTGCCCAGACGAATTCGAATCAACAAGCGAGGCATGAATCATTGGAACGTTCATCGTTCCCTCGAAAGACATCTCTTCCTCCTTCTAACTTTCTTGTAAGCGTTCCTATTTCCCACCGAGGGGCTCAACGAGAACCGCGTAATAAACCATGTTTTGACGTTTCTGTCAAGGTATGTTGACCGCGCGCCGGTTTGCCGCGTGCCCTTCGAGATTCTTTGCAAACAGCGCGATTCCGTCTTTATTGGTCAAAAAATACCAAAAATCAGTCTTTGCTGGGTGAAATGCCGCCTCAAGCGATGCTAACCCCGGGTTGGAAATAGGACCCGGAGGAAGTTCCCTGTGTTGGTAACTGTTGTATGGAGAATCGTTTTTCAACTCTTCTGCGTTAAGGCGATCGCGACCGCTGCGAATCACATAATTTAACGTGGCATCAGACTGCAGCGCCATTCCAACTGACAAACGATTCGCAAAAATTCCAGCCACAATCGGACGATCTTTGTCTTGCCGCGCCTCTTTTTCGATGATGGAAGCTAGAATCACAACGTCCCGTGTAGTTGTACCAAACGTTTCCGTCTTCTCCGAAAACTCGGCGAGCTGTTTTCGAAAAAGCCCGTCCGGAAGTTCGTCTTTCCAGACGCGATAAGTATCCGGAAACAAATAGCCCTCCAGTGTCGCTCCTGGCGGCAAATTTTTCAAAAAATAAAAATCTTCGACGAATCTCTCCGCCAAAAAATCGCTTGGCTGCATATCCAAACCAAAACCTTCGAGCTCTTTTTGGATATCGTAGATAGTCCATCCTTCGATAATACGAATCGTTACCTCTTCGCGTACAGGGACCTTCACGGCATTTTTCGCTTCAGTTACTTTGCGGATATACGTTGAAGCGGCAAAATAAACGACAAGCGAAGCAACTGCAATACACAACAAACTAAACACTATAAAAAAACGCTTCATACGTGGCTGTGCCTTTTCGCGGCGCGTTCCATGTCTCGCGCGCGCAACCTTTCATGACAATAACGTACTGCCGCAAACGACGCCAAGCCCACAAAAATCCCCGCGACAACATCCGTCGGATAATGAACTCCGACCGCGATTCTGGCGAAACCGATTATGAGAGCAATAAGATATGCAACGATGCCCAGTCTGCGATTTACGAAAAATACCGCCGAAGCGAGCGCGAATGCCGTGGCCGTATGGCCGGATGGAAACGACGTTGTTATCGGAGGAGGAATAAGCGCGTGCACCGAAAGAAGATTCTCCGGTGATTGAAGAAAAGGACGTTCGCGCAAAACGAACAATGCTACCAAATTCGTTACCAAGAGAGCCGTCAAAAATGACCAAACCATCTCACCCGCCGCATGCCGCAATCGCCGATCGTGCGTAACAAAAAACGCTACGGCGATGAAAGCGAAAACCAAAATCAACCACCGCGCAGCGAAAACCGCGGAAGAAGCGGTAAAAGGATTGTCTAAAACGTACCGCTGCAATGCGTAAACAAATTGGTAATCTGAAAGCATATTTTCTGTCATTGCGAGGAGGCTTGTGCGACGTGGCAATCTTGTCTGATTAGATTGCCACGTCGTTGCTACTCCTCGCAATGACATTATTTAAGTATACCCTCTCACGGTTTTTCAGTCTTGTGTTTATATCCGCACGATTTCGCCACAGGACAACGCCAACATTGCGGAGTTCGTGACACACAGATATCGCGACCGAACCTGACCATGCTGTGATTTATATCATTCCAATAGCGTTTAGGAACAAGCTCCATAATATCTTTTTCAACCAACTCAGGTGTTTTTCCGCTACTCCATCCGAGACGTCTCGCAATGCGAAACACATGCGTATCTACCGCAACTGCAGGCACTTTAAAAACGTATGAGAGAACGCAGCTCGCCGTCTTCCTGCCAACACCCGGGAGCGACACAAGTTCTTCGATAGTCCCTGGAACTTTCCCATCGAAATCCTTCAAAATCATCCGCGCAAGCCCCTTTATAGACTTGGCTTTTGTACGATATAAACCAATCGTATTAATGCTTTTTGCGATCGTATTCACGTTAGCGGATGCCAAAAATTCCCAAGTAGGAAAAGTTTTGCGAAACGATGGAAAAACACGAAGAACCTGAACGTCGGTAGTTCGCGCGCTCATAAGAACGCCGAGCAAAGTATCATCCGCATTCCCCAAATCCATATCCCCTTTTTGGGGATACAACTTGTTAAGAATCTTCAAGACTTTGACGGCATTTTCGGATGTTATTTTCATATCTAAACAAACACCCTCCTCTAATCCCCCTCCGACCCCCTCTAACTCCCCCTTCGTAAGGGGGAGAAAAAAATCTAAACCAGCGGCCTCCCCGTCATGTCTTTCGGGATCGGCAGCTCCATGATTTTCAAAATCGTAGCTGAAACGTCCGCGAGCATTCCGACCGCCGGGGTCATAGACAAATCGCCGCCTATCACGTCGCCGGTTGGCGCTTTCAATCCTTCGTATTGCTTTCCGACGACGATTAACGGAACAGGATTTGTGGAGTGTTCTTTATCAATCTCGCCTGTAGTCAAATTTTTCACCTCTTCCGCATTTCCGTGATCAGCCGTAATGACGACTACGCCGCCGACAGCGAGAGCGGCGTCAATGATTTGCCCCATGGCTTTATCAACCGTTTCACACGCGACAATCGTAGCTTTCTCGTCTCCTGTGTGCGCGACCATGTCAGGATTTGCGAAGTTCAAAACAATGAAATCATACGTCGATTTTGATATTTCCTGCACCACGCGCTCCGATATCTGCAACGCGGACATTTCCGGCGCTTTATCATACGTTGACACCCGCGGACTCGGAATAATTACGCGATCCTCTCCTGTAAATTCAACCTCAACCATACCGTTCAAAAAGAAAGTTACGTGCGCGTATTTTTCCGTTTCAGCTATATGAAGCTGGCGGAGTCCGGCGTCTGCGATAACTCGCGCCAAACAAGTTTCGATGATCTGTGGAGGATACGCGACCTGAACCGGAAGATCCTTTTCATACTCCGTAAACGAAGTAAAAAAAAGATTGGAAATCGGCGCGCGCGTAAACTTGTCGAAACTCGGAAGCACGAAAGCTTTGGTCAATTCGCGCGCGCGATCCGGACGGAAGTTGAAAAAAATACACGCGTCGCCTTCCTTCACGGTCGCAACGGGCTTTCCGTTTTTTTGAATTACGGTCGGTACGAACTCCTCGTCAAAAACAGACTTCGCATACGACGCATTTACCGCATCAACCGCGTTAGTCGCAACGCTGTCGCTATAACCTCGCGCGATCGCGTTGTACGCCTTCTCGATTCTGTCCCATCGGTTGTCGCGATCCATCGCATAATACCGTCCGGAAATCGTCGCGATTTTTCCGACTTTAAGCGACGCAATACGTTCTTCAAGCGCCGTGATAAATCCAATTCCGCTGTTGAAAATCGAGTCGCGCCCGTCTAAAAAAGCGTGAACCGCAACATCTTCCACTTTTTCGCGCCTGCACAATTCCAAAAGCGCAAACAAGTGTTCGTCAGCCGCGTGCACAGCGCCCGGAGAATCCAATCCCATGAGATGCAACGTGCCTTTTGATTTCTTCGCGTGCTCGATCGCGCCGAGCAACGCCGGATTCTTGAAGAACTCCCCGTTTTCGATTGATATGGAAATGCGCGGATAGCTCTGATAAAAAATTCTTCCTGCCCCGATCGTGATGTGACCGACCTCGGAATTACCCATTTCGCCCCAAGAAAGTCCCACAGATTCTGCCGATGCCAAAACCGTCATAGCAGGATAGGAGGTAACTAATTGCTGGAAAACAGGCATTTTTGCCGAATGAACCGCATTGCCTTCTGCCGTTGGAGCAATGCCGAAACCATCGATAATCATGAGAATAACTGGCTTTGGACGAGGCATAGAGTGCGAATACGCGTCCGTAAGGATACGGCTTGGGTGAAAAGGACACAAGACGGGGATTTGACAAAAACCCCATTTTCTGCTATATTTCGCTGTTCCGATTCTGTCACAAACGTTCGACAAAGTCGGGCAAAATTTCGCACATACACAATCCAAACCAAGGACTTACAGCCCGCTGTTTTTTCGCGGGAGGGAGAAGGAAAAAGAGATGACACACAATGACGACGAGCTCGAAACGATCGTGGCACTAGGCGAAGATGAGCAGATGAATCTGCTCAACAAGATCCTGTTGGCGCACGGCGCCACGAAGCAAGAGAGCATCTCCGTGCTCTCGAACGAGGAACTCGGCGCCATCTTCGAAGGCGTCGCCGACCTCACCGAGCTGTACTCCGCGCTCTTCAACGACGTGGCCCCGCATCTCACGGGGATCCGCAAGGACTTCGTGGACGCGCTGCTCATCGAAATCGGCGTGAAGCAACACAGGGCGACGGCCAGCAAGAAGACGACGAAGGGCAATGAGTCGCCCACTCGACTCGACAAGCCAAGACCGAAGAGGAGCAAGAAAGGGACCGCGCCCAATATCTCGACACCCGCGACACCACCACCGGCCGGAACGTCGGAGATTCCGGTCTCCGCGAACTCGGAGATTCCGGTCTCGGTGGAGTCCGCGAACTTCTTCGCCGAGATCGACTCGCTCGGGAAAGCGACCTCAGAGCCACCACCAAGCGTCGATCCGGAAGAAGACAGCAGGGCGACGCAACTGAAGGTGGCGCGAGGCCCGCATGGCATCGCGCTCCCGACCAACCCTGAGTTCGACGACAAACCGACCGCCGCTGGCGTCACGCTCGCGCGTGCCACGAAGGCACCACTCGCGACTCCGTCGTCGTCGACTACACTCGCGCCTCCTGCCAATACGAAGTCGGACATGCCGACCACGCCGGACGGTACCGCCGCACCAACGGCTGGGGTGCTGGCGGTGGCAGTAGCAGTCAACGCACCGTCGACGCCATCGCAACCGGTCCCCCCCGTCTCGATCAGGGTCGATGGCGGAACAGGCACCGCTCCCACGAGTCTGCAGGGCGAGCCGACGGCACCGATCCCGATTCCGCCGCCGCCTCCGAAAGAAACTGCACCGCCTGCAGCGAATGGGAGGCCGCTCCCTGTGCCGAAGCCGCCAAAAAAACAACACAGTGACATCCCGCTTCTGCAGGACATGTCACCGGAAGCGATCGAGGCGGTACGGCTCTACGAGGGCGCTGGAGCTGTCGCTCAACCGCCGGCAGTGGAGCCACGGATGTTCCCGTCGCCTCCTCCGGATCCGCCGGCAGCTGCACCGGAACCCTCAGGCGGCAGCCTGAGCGAAGCTGAACGCCAACGCTACGCGGCGGAGGCGATGGCGGACAGGGCAAGCCGCAACGGGTCACCGCCTCCAGAGAAGAAGCCGGAGGCGAAAAAGGAGGAGACCAAGGCGAAAGCCGAGACTTCCGCCAAGAAGAAGCCGGCAAAACGCGATCTACTTGGCTGGATATTGCCGACACTGTTCGCGGTCGCCATCGGCGCCGGCGTGGTGGGCACCATCCACATCGCCACGAAGCCGCGGGCGCCATCCGTGGCGCGGGTCAAGCCCACGAACGAGATCTTGGCGGAGATCTCCAAGGCGTGGGGTAACGGTTCCGGAACCGTTACTTGTTGGGTCGCGGAGTGGACGCAGAGTCCGCCCGCCGCGAACAGCAACGCTCCGTGGCTCGACTGCCGCGGAGACAAGGAGCAGTGCGACAATGAGTGCTGCGACGTCAGTGAGTGCGTCGCAGTGGTTACGAAGTAGAGACTCACAACCAAAGGGGCGCATCACCATGCGCCCCTGCGGACTCCCGAGCCCCGATGCGTTCTTGCATCGGGGCTCTTTTAATTATGCTACTATTGTCTACGTTATGATGAACATTCGTATTAAACTCTTTACGTCAACCGCGCTTTTTTCATTACTTTTCAGCTTTAACGCTCACGCATCGGAACTCCCCTTCTCCGTTCACCAAGCATCGGTTTGGGTGCATTGCGGAAACCGCCAGGGATCGGGGGTCATGATAAACGCGGAAAAAGGATACGTACTCACGAACGCACATATTCTCCTGAATTGGACGACCTTGATTCCTGACTCATGCGAAGTGGGACTCGTAAACGACCTTACGTTAAAACCAAAACTTTTTTACAAAGCTAAATATGTTAGATATCTTTTTGATGAAACCAACAATAAGGATTTCGCAATTCTGGTTCTTGGAGATCCGAAGCAACAAGAAAAACTTTCTTCTTTCCCGATTCTGAAAACCGATGAGTTCTCAGTCGTTAACGATCCAATTACGATTCTCGCATTTCCTTCTACGAATAAAGGCGTGCAAAAAGCTTCAGAAGGAACAATAAGCGGTCTTGAAAATGGAATCGTTAAAACCGACGCAATTATTTCATCGGGCGCTTCAGGTGGCGCTGGATTGGACGCATCTAGCAATCTGGTCGGGATCGCGACTCGAATTCTGTTGCGTGAAATCGGCGGCGTCGAGGAAGTTGTAGACTATGAACTGATCGACATTCGAGCGATACTCACATGGCTTGATACTTACGGAGAAGACGCGCACGACCAATACGTCACGCACGCGGATTTTGATCGTTACCACGGACCGACGAAATATTTCACGATGAAAAATTTAAGCTGTTCCATGCTCGCGAAAATCGAGGAATCGAACACGGTCTACTGTTTGCACGCCGACGGAACGCGCGCTGTATTCCCAAATGACGCGACATACCACACGTGGTTTGGAGATTTCTCTGGCGTAATGACCGTCCAACCGGAACAACTGGCATCATATCAACTGACGCAAAACGTTACTATGAAACCCGGGACAATGGTGAAAATTCAAACCGATCCTAAAGTTTATATGGTCTCCAACGTTGGAGGAACATTACGCTGGATCGAAAACGAAAACCGCGCGATTGAGCTTTATGGCGAGGGTTGGGCCGGTTTCGTTCAAGACGTCCCGGACACGTTTTTTATCAACTATAAAGTTGGAGTGCCGATACAATGATAGTTAGATTTTATTATAAATTTTCTTACAATAAAAACGCCCTTTTGTGGACGTTTTTATGTGGCGGGTGCGAAGGGATTCGAACCCTCGATCTTCTCCGTGACAGGGAGACGTGTTAACCGGGCTACACCACACACCCATGCGTGAATGTGGCAGGAAGATAACATGGATTTATCGAGTTTGGCAAGCGTCAAAACGCATGGCTCGTAATTGACGAACACGCGAGTACTTTGATAAGATTGGATCATTAATAAGTATTATATCGGTATGCGCACATCAGCAATTGTTACTATTTCTCTGCCGTCACGTTTAGCAAGAGCATCCGAACAGGCGGCAAAAAGGCGTCACATAACAAGATCCGAACTGATGCGGACGGCGCTACGTAATTATTTGGAAGAGCAAGCCGCACTTGAAACGATTCGCATCTACGAGATAGAACGCGGTGGAAAAAAACTTAAAAAGCTCCGTTCGCTTGCCGAACTAATGAGCTAATATGGAAGCGCAGCGAATCCAAGAGATTCTCTATACATCACACTTCAAACGCGCAATCAAAACCCTGTCAAAGACGCATCTACAGACAATCACGGAACGAGAAGTGATTTTCCGTGCAAACTGTTTTGACCAAAGACTGAAAACACACAAACTGCAAGGTAAACTAAAAGACTGTTGGTCATTTTCGATCACCTATTCACATCGCATAATGTTCAAATTCCTGAAAAAAGACTGCGTTGTTTTCATTGATATCGGAGATCATTCGATCTACTTATGAGCTACTGGCTTCTAAAAACCGAACCGGAGATCTACTCTTGGGAGCGGCTTAAGCAGGATAAGAAAACCATGTGGGAAGGCGTGCGGAATTATCAGGCGCGGAATAATTTGCGCGAGATTAAGGTGGGCGACCTTGTTTTAATTTATCACAGCGGCGAAGAAAAAATGATTATGGGCGTAGCACGAGCAACAAAAGAAGCATACGACGATCCGACCGTGCACGAAGGAAATTGGTCTGTTATTGATATTGAAGCGGTAAAACCGCTAGTACGTCCGGTCAGTCTCGAAGAAATAAAATACACGTATCTGCTAAACGTAATGCCGCTCGCGACGCAATCGCGCTTATCCGTTCAACCGGTGACCGAACAACAGTGGAATTTGATATTGAAAATAGCGAAGACGGAGGTTTGACCATGTTTACAAACACGGTGTACACTTCGGGTACACTGTATGGTCACAAAATTCATAGGACTCAAAGAGTTGCGCCAAAACATGGCCGGCATCACGCGCGAGGCGACAAAAAAACGCCATCGTGTGATTGTACTTAAAAAAAACTCGCCGCTTTTTGAGCTGCGCCCGTTGTCGGGAGCCGACACCATTCTTTGGACGTTTCAACGCGAACTGGAAGAAGCTCGCGAATCAGCGCGAAAAGGAGATACTTATTCAACAAAAGAAGTGCGCAAAATGCTAGGCCTGAAGCCTTATGAGATATGAGCATCAGTGGACCGTCGATGCCGTACGTGATCTTGAGCGGTTTGACAGCAACATCGCGGATCGAATCACGAAAAAAGTCTCTTGGTTTTGTAATCAAAACAATCCGTTACGCCACGCGGAACAATTAACCGGTCAATATAAAGGTGTATATCGTTTTCGCGTCGGTGACTATCGCACGCTTTTTGAAAAAAATGAACGAGGCCAGTTAGTTATTTTAATGATCTTGCGCGTAAAACACCGACGTGAGGCGTATAAATAAACGGTCGCGTTAAACGTTCAGCCGGTTACGGAACAGCAGTGGAATCTGATATCGAAGATCGCGAAGACGGGGGGTTAAGCGGCTTGCTTGAGCGAGGCGAGCTCCTCTTGAATCTTTTTCTGGATTTCTTCATAATCCTTTTGTTCGTAAACATCCTTTGATTTGCCTTTCCCTGACGCTGCCGCGCGTTCAAGGTTTGCTAGAATTTGTCCCCTCGCATCGGTATTGGGTATGTTTTTCGCATCGTCTAAGAAGCGCTTCAGAGTATAGGCTATGTCCAGCCCTTTCCATGTAGCTTTTTCCGCAAAATTCGATACTGCCTCGGCATAATTCAAAAGACTGGCTTCAAACGCAGCTTCTCCTTTTGGACCGATCTTCTTCAACGCATCTCCATACTTCCCCATGTGATCTTTTGCACTTTTCCAACGGTTATCCGCCGCATACAACTCATGTTCCTCTTTTTTAACCGGCGTATCAAGAACATCTCCTTCAAAATCCTTAGCAAGCTTCGCGATCTCGTCCTTATTTAACTTAAAACCTCCGGGTTCCGCCTCTCTTCCCATCCCATTCGCTCTGGCTTGCTCGAGAACCTTGGTCATAAATTTTTTATCGGATCTTGCCTTTTCTTTAAATGAACTGACCAGGCGCTTTTCTTCTGCCTCTTCAAGCGTTGTCAGGCTTTCTTTAGCTCTATCTGCAAACTCGTCAATCTTTTCCGGGTTCTTATCAACGTAGTTCAACGCATTCCGCTCAAAATTATAAAAACGTTCACTACCACTCCCACGCTTTTTATTTGCTTCCACAAAATTCCTCATTAAGCTATTTTCTAAGGTTTTTTGTTGCTCCGTCGTGAGAAGTGACTTTTTCAAATCTGACAATCGTTCTGAAAATAAAGCTGGGTCTAAATTTTGAACCGCAGATTCCACTGTCATCTCACTTGCCATCCCTCTTGGCAACTTATTCTCCATGGCCATTCGATAAAGTACGGCTTCGGCCAACTCACCTTTTTGGAGTCGCTCGTCGAATCCTTGGTCCACAATCTTCATATACTCAGCACGAGGAATTGACGTTTCTCCTTCTTTAATTTTTCCTTCTTTTTGCAGCTTCGCAAGGATATCAGGCCGCTCTTGTTTCCAGTCATTATCCACTTTATCAAAAGAGGCGTCCTGGATTTTTTCTTTTTCTAAATCCGATGGAATTTTTTCAGCGGCGGCTTCTGGCTTAACTTCCGTAGATTTTTCTGCTTCCACAGCTTCAACCGGAGTTTCCGCGGGTTTTTCCTGTACGTCTTCTATGGGAACTCCAGCGGGAGCTTCAACTGGCGCCTCGGCTACGACGGCTTCAACTGGAACTTCCACAGCCGCCTCAGCAGGCGCTTCAACCGATACTTGAGCGGCTTTTATATCCTCCAACCTAGCGTCTCGAGATAATTTGAATGACTCGAGACTCTCTCCGCTCTTTATAGAATCCCCAAAATCTTTTCCGCTTTCAGTAGTGCCGTCAGGTGCTGTGAGAATATCTGGAAACTTCGCATCCTTCATCTGATCCAACATGGCGACTCTGGCCTTAAAAACATCCTCGATCTCCTCGGCGGTTTTCGCTTTAACGGACTTATCCTCCAACGCCTCCATTTGTCGCACAAATTCTACTACCTGTTCATTGGTCAATTCTTGCGCCTCCACGGCCTCGGCCTGAGCTTCGTCCGATGGAATTTTTTCAGCGGCGGCTTCTGGCTTAACTTCCGTAGATTTTTCTGCTTCCACAGCTTCAACCGGAGTTTCCGCGGGTTTTTCCTGTACGTCTTCTATGGGAACTCCAGCGGGAGCTGCTTCGACCGTAGCTTCTGCTACGGTCTCAACTGCAGCAACTTCAGACGCAGCTTCGACATGCCCCACTTCAGTAATTCCAGCTTCTCCGCCTTCTAACGCAGATAGTTCTTGATCAAGTGTCGCTAAACGAACCTTCAAAGCTTCATAACTATCTTTTTCTTGTTGCGCCTCCTGCTTAATCGTTGCCATCTCGCTCTGTACTTCGGGATTACCCTCTGCCTGACTTTCCATCTCCGCTATCTGCTGTAACGCTTGTACATTTTCCTGGTATTCGTTTTCCCGAGCGGCTAATTCAAATGTTATCTTCTCTCGATCCGCGACCTTTGCCTCTTTTTCAGCCTTTGCTTTTTCCGTTTCAGCTTTTTGTTTTTCTGCATCTGCAAGCTTTGCCCTGACTCCGGCTAGGCGATCCATTGGTCCTGCCATACTATTTTCTTTAATAGAGTAATATTTGACTACAATACACCATTAAGGCACTATTTGAGAAGTAAATGTAATTATGGCCAAAAAGAAAGAGGAACTACTTGCTGAGATGAAAAAGATTCTTTCTGAAATCAAAGAATCACAACGACATCTTCGAGATATTACGAAACGCGCAAAAACCGTGTACGTTAAGCTGAATAATATCGAAGACACGAAGCACGTCGACGCTATACGAAAAAAATTAGGACTTTAAACAGATCCGAATCCAGAACAATTTTTTTTATTTCGAGGAAATGGATTCCCGTCTTCACGGGAATGACAGAGTAGTCGGATGATAACAGTATCCTAAATCTTCAAAATCTCTATCTTATTCGCGCTACCCGGTTTTCCGCTTGGCGAGCCGGTCACGACCACTACGCGATTCCCGTGTTTCAATTTTCTTTCTTTTCGTAGAAGTTCGATTCCGGCTTTAGCCATAAGTTCCGGGGTTTTCTTTTTTGATAAGAGATACGGCTCAATCCCCCACACAAGACGCAGAACTCGCTGAACATGCGGATCGAAAGTGCATGCGTAAAGCGGAACTTCCGGACGGAATGAGCTGATTTCTCTCGCCGTCGTTCCGCTTGCGGTTGCGATCACGACTGGCGCGCCGCCTAACGCTTCGACTACCACTCTTACTGTCGCGCCGATAACTTCCGGAACGTCGCGAGGCGCCGTAAAATTCACGTCTTTCAAATCGTCAAAATGAGATGCCTCGCACACTTCGATAGTTTCGGACATTATCTTAACCGCGCCGACGGGATTTACGCCTGTCGCACTTTCTCCCGAAAGCATCACCGCGTCCGCGTGGTCGATCACCGCGTTTGCGACGTCACTCACTTCCGCGCGTGTCGGGCGCGGATTTCTAATCATCGAATCAAGCATCTGCGTCGCAACGATCACAGGAACTGCGCGTTCGCGGCAAGCGGCGATCAACTGCTTTTGGATGACCGGGACGTTCGCGGCCGGCGTCTCAATTCCCAAATCACCGCGCGCGACCATAACTGCGTCAACCAACGGTAGAATCTCGCTGAATCGATCGACCGCCTCCTGTTTCTCAATCTTTACAACGATCCGAATCTTGCGGCCCGCCGGTCCCCTTTTCTCCAATATTGCACGCAAATCCTTCACGTCTTCAGGAGAACGAACGAAAGACAGTGCCATAAAATCAACACCGAGCTTAGTTCCAAAGATCGCGTCATCTCGATCTTTTTCCGACAAGGCAGGTAAACGAAGTTTCGTTCCAGGAAGATTAAATCCCTTGTGTGATGTCAGTAACCCTCCCTGTACGACCTCCGTAAAAATCCGACGGCCTTCCACTTTTTCTATCTTAACTTCCAGCAAACCGTCATCAAGCAAAATACTCTCTCCTTTTTTCACATCCTGATGAAGCGACTGAAGCGTTACTGGAATGTCACCAGGCAGCAAATCGGATCCTGTAGAAAAAACCGCACGTTTTCCTGAAACGAGTTTTATTCCTTCTTTTGGCAAATCTCCCACGCGAATTTTCGGTCCCTGCAAATCTTGAAGAATTCCGAAAGGTCGACCGAGGCGCTTCCCGACAAGTCCTAAAGTTTTTACGAGCCGCGCGTGATCCTCGTGAGTGCCATGTGAAAAATTCAAACGAGCCACGTCCATTCCAGCGCGTCCCATTCGGTAGAGAGTGGAGGGATCGTGCGACGCGGGCCCGATGGTACAAACAATCTTTGTTCGTTTCATATTTTTTTGTTTTATGGTTTGTCCGCGGTGGAAGTGGCGAATTCCCCTAAAGTTACTGAAACATCCCTTTCTTCTCCATGGCGCAAAATACGAACATTTATTACGTCGCCTGGAGAATGCCTTCCGATCAATGAACTCAAACTGTATTCTTCATTGATCTTCGTTCCATTCAAAGAAAGAATTACATCATTTTCAACAATCCCCGCTTTATCCGCCGGTGAACCAGGAATAACCGCGAGATCCGTTCTATCCGCGCCTCGCGAAATCAAAACACCGTAATCAACAGTAAGCTGATTTTTCTTTACGAGATCTTCATTTATTACTATATAGCGAATCCCCAAAAACGAACGCGTAACGCGACCAAACTTCTGCACCTGCTCCAAATCGCGTTTCGCCAAATTTGCCGGAAGAGCGAACCCGATCAACTGTCCGGAAAATGATGTCGCGGTATTCACTCCAACAACTCTTCCCTCAAGATCTATGAGAGGACCGCCTGAATTTCCTGGGTTTATAGCGGCATCGGTCTGTATAGCTTCTTCGATAGTTTCCGTATCCATATTGTTTTGCGCTTGAAGATGCCGATTCAATCCTGAAACTATTCCTTTCGTAACTGTATTACGAAATTCATCGAGCGCATTACCTATCGCTATAACCGTTTGTCCTGTTTTCAAAGCATCTGAATCACCGAATGTCACGTATGGAAATCCGTCGCCCTCTATATCGAGAATCGCGAGATCCAATACGGGGTCGCGCGCAAGAACTTTAGCGATTTTTGTTTCACCATTGCGAAGAATCACGGAGTATTCCGCATTTACATCTTCAACAACGTGCTTGTTCGTCACGATCAGTCCGTCAGAAGAAACCAAAAATCCGGATCCGCCTCCAATTTTCTTCATCCCCTGTTGCGATGGAACGCCTTGAGGAAAAATCTGTTCGCCTGTAAACGGATCGATATATTGCGGTTGCGGAATTTTTGATAAATCTTTCGTGATTGCAATGGAGACGACTGATGGAAGAATTCGCTCTACTACCGCAACTGTCTGCGCATTTTCAGCAAGCGCTTGTTCTGAAAGAGGAACCGGAGCCGGAGGGGTTAAAACTCCGCTTCGATCTCCGCCGACTTCCCGAAAAAACCTGAACTGCGGTGTGAACGCCGTTCCCACGACGCCGCCGACAAAACCGGCAAGCAACGACCCGAGAAGCACGAGAACCGAAAAAGAAATATGAGAACGTTTCATGGCGTTATAATACTCCACGCGGTTTTCCGTGACCATAGCTATCTCTAAAAGTTATCGCACTATAATATTTGGCTTATTGAAGCGAGGACTGTTTGAGCGAAGCGAGTTCCGCAGCGAGATAAGCCAAATATTATAGTGCGATAACAAACACTCACTTCAACTCATCCAATTCCTTCTTAAAAGATTTAACATCCTCGAACGAGCGATAGACAGACGCGAAACGAATGTATGCGACTTGGTCAAAGTTCTTTAATTGATTCATTACAATCTCCCCTATTGCTTGGCTCGTGATTTCATTTGAAGCGATACGCTGTATATCGCGCTCAATGGCGTGTACGAGTCCTCGAAATTCGGATTGCGTGTGCGACCGTTTTTCAAGAGCACGCTTTAATCCGCTTTCAATCTTATCGCGAAGATACGCCTCGCGTCCGCCATCACGCTTTACCACCATCAAATCCAAAAGCTCCATCACTTCGTTGGTTGAAAAACGATGCTCGCAAGATTCGCACTCACGTCTTCGACGAACCGAAGCCCCGTCCGTCGCAAGACGCGTATCAAGAACTTTGGTGTCTTCATGATTACAAACGGGACAGTGCATGAAAAAAGTCTATCAAGTCCATAAAGTCTGTAAAGTCCATAAAGACTAAAATATCAAATCTTATTTCCACGACCTTATGGACTTTATAGACTTTCGACTTTATGGACTATTACTCACATCATCTTTTTTCTTATGAAAGCAGGGATTTCCAAATCGTTTTCTCCTTCTTCTTTTTCTGATACGCGCGGTTGCTGAGGAGCCGCCGGTCGCGACTGTTGTACCGGCGCATACGACGGCGTCTGTACGTGAGGCTGGCGCGGAGCGGGATTTGATTCAACTGGTTGCTGTGTGGCCGGTTCGATGACAGGTGCTTGAGTCACGGGTTGCTGTCTTGGTTCCGGAGAAGCGTGGCGCGGAATCGGAGCTTGGCGAGCGGAAAACGGTAGACGTTCCAGTGCCTCCGGCTGGCGAGGTGGCGCATAACTTCCTGATGACAAAACGGATTTGATTTTCGGTCGATCAGAACGCGTTTCAAAACCGGTTGCGATAACCGTAACCTTCACTTCGTCCTTCATGGTCTCATCGATAATTGCTCCCAAAATAATTTTCGCTTGAGGATCCGCGGACTGCGTGATGACTTTCGCGGCTTCCGAAACTTCGTACATGCCGAGATTCGAACCGCCGGTTATCGTGAACAAAACCCCTTTCGCTCCGTCAATGGAAACTTCCAGCAATGGAGATGCGATCGCACTCTTTGCCGCTTCCGCCGCGCGATTATCGCCACTGCCTCGACCAATTCCCATAAGAGAGGATCCGCGATTGGACATGATGGAACGTACGTCTGCGAAATCTACGTTGATGAGACCCGGAACCGTAATCAATTCTGAAATACCTTGGACACCCTGGCGGAGCACGTCGTCAACGATTTCGAAGGCATCCAAAAGGGATGTTTTGCGATCTACGATTTGCAAAATGCGATCGTTCGGAATCGTTATCATCGTATCAACGCATTCCTCCATTTGATCATACGCATCGTCAGCGATGGTTTTGCGTTGCGCTCCTTCGAAAACGAAGGGACGCGTTACCACGGCAACCGTTAAAGCGCCGATCTCTTTCGCCATCGCCGCGATCTTCGGTCCAGCACCTGAACCAGTTCCTCCACCGAGTCCGCAAGTTATAAAAACCATGTCAGCTCCCTTGAGAGCTTCTCGAATTTCATTTTGGCTCTCTTCTGCGGCGCGAGCTCCGACTTCAGGATCCATTCCGGCGCCAAGCCCGCGAGTTACGGTTTTACCGATATGAATTTTCACGCTCGCCTGACAATGATGAAGCGCCTGCACGTCCGTGTTCATGGCAATAAATTCCACACCTCGAATTTTCGAGGTTATCATCCGGTTCACAGCCGAACCTCCGGATCCTCCAATTCCGACAACCTTAATCTTTACAAACGTTTCGACCGGCGGGTTTATCTCTGCCATATGCTTTGAATAAAATTTGTAATCATTCAGGACTCTTATGAGCCCAAAAAGTGTTCTCTCACCAAAGAACGATACAAACGCAACCAAAGATCGTCAAGCCGTCAAATAGAATCTAGTATCTAGAATCTAGGTCTAAAACAAAAAAGTCCATTTCCATGCATTTTCCAAGATTCTAGATTCCAATCCCTAGATTCTTCTTCAAGGCATGAAACTTTTTCCTATTTTTTTTATCGGACCGATGATAGATTGTAATATTCCTTTTTTATGCGATCCGCTATTCCAATTTGGACGAAATGTTTCTTGATTTCTTATTGACTCAAATCCCCACTGTACGAGTCCAACCGCCGTGCTATACGCAGGATCATGTGCCAACTCAGGAAGCGAGCTTTGAACTTGCGCTTGCCCTACGAACGCTGGCAACTGAAGAATGCGTTTGGCGACATGAATCAGTCCCGACAATTTTGCGCCGCCTCCGGTAAAGACAATCCCTGCCGGAAGCATTCCAGAACGATCAATTTTTTTCAGTTCATCTTCAACTTTTTCCAAAAGCTCTTCTACTCTCGCTTCTATTATCTCGCTGATGTATTGAATTGAAACTATCTCGGATTGATCGGCTCCGTATTCTTGAACGTCGATTTCGTCTCGTCGCCCGACATCTTCCGGAACCGCGCTACCACGTTCACGTTTAATAACTTCCGCCACGTCTAACGCAACGCGCAAACCGATCGCAACATCTGAAGTGATGTGATCTGAACCGATTCCTATGGTGGTCGCGTGCAATAACTCCCCGTCTTCATATACCGTTAGACCGCTGGTTGAAGCTCCTATGCAAAGCACGCACACCCCAAGCTCCTTCTGGCGCGACGTCAAAACCGCCTCCGCTGCCGCTAATGGCGCATAAACCAACTCATCAATAT
This sequence comes from Patescibacteria group bacterium, assembly GCA_038065635.1. Lineage (GTDB taxonomy): Bacteria > Patescibacteriota > Patescibacteriia > 2-12-FULL-60-25 > 2-12-FULL-60-25 > JAHJFW01. The sequence goes on from JBBTQP010000067.1 coordinate 32,518, forward strand.
CCAATCGCGTACGAAAAACGGCGCGCGTAATATTTTTTACGTGACTGGTCAATCCCTGAACCACCAACACATCCGCCTCGAGCCGAATCCCCTGCATGCCGATGGGATCCTTGATGTCTTTTTGACCATCAACCGTGAACCGTTGCGGAAGAAGATGTAGGATCTCCATGTTTGCCGGATTAGCACCTGCGCGAGCGGATTCTATGGCGCGATCAACGTCTTCCTTGCGTATCTCGCCGTCCGGACGCGAAACGCCAATTACGCCCTTTGCCTTGCTTGCGGTGATATGAGATCCTCCGATTCCGACTAATGCGCTTTGAATAGGAACGCCAACAAGCCGCTCCGTCTGCTCCAATGAACTCGAAATCGCACTAACAGCATCTTCGAGAGATGTAATGCACCCCTTTGAAAAACCATTTGACGGTGATTCCGTAAGACCAATGATATTAACGGATGTCCTGCGATTGTCTGAAAGCGAAACCTGACCCACGGCAATTCGTATGCGTGAGCTCCCCAGGTCAATACCAACTAAAATTTCGTCTTTCATAAAAGCTAAAACAAATCTTTCAAGTACGGTCCTAGAATTGCTACACCTATCAAAGCTGAACAGATCGACGCAAGAAGGACGGCCCCTGCCATGAGATCTTTTACGTCTCTGGCGTATTCGTGGAGCCGCGGCTTGAACAGATCAACCAGGCGCTCGACCGAGCTGTTCAACAATTCTAGCACAAGAACCCCGCCTACGCATAAAAAAAGCAAAAACTGTTCAACTCTAGTTACTGGAAAAATAAAAGAAACTGCGACGACAACTAAACCTACAAATAATTGCACTCTAAAACTTCGCTCTGTACGAAACGCTAAAAATATTCCTTTAGAAGCATTTGAAAAACTTTTCACTGTCTGATGAAATGGTGTGGGCATACCTACAAAACATCTACTACTACGCGCTCTTGCAACGAAAACATTCGTTTCTCCTGCTGCTTCGTGCGATGATCGAACCCGAACAGATGAAGCATCCCGTGAGCGACGAGACGAACCACTTCTTCTTTAAACGAAACTCCGCGTTCCGCAGACTGACGTTTTGTTGTTGTCGCTGAAATCAGAATGTCTCCCCACTCCTTTTTGCGATCCTTTCTCGGCCGCGCATCGGGGACTCTCGCGTCAGACGAAAACGACAAAACATCGGTTGGCGCATCCTTTCCGAGGTATTTTTTATTCAGTTCACGAATCTCCTTATCGCTTAAAAAACAAACTGCAACATATCCCGTCGGACGGCGACGCGCCACGCTAAAAACACATTCCACCGTCCGTTGAATCAACGGACGGCTGATGGAGCTCGGCAATTTTCCATAATTGACCACGTCGATCATGGCGTTGGAGTCGGTTGTTCGGCGCTGGATGTTGTGGCGGCTTCCGTTTCGACAGGAACGGGTTGCGCGATCACGCCGCTAGTGGTTGCGGACGGCTCAAATGGCAGTGGAGCTCCGGTTTCGGGTACGCTCATCTTCGGTAAACCACTAAGCACAAGCGAATTCAGTATCATCGAGTAAGTCGTCCGATAATTGATGAATGTTTGTCCGTCGAGATCATAAGTCATAACAAACACACGATCGCCCCAAGGAATAAACGTGCTAAGAAGATCCGCGCCGATCACGCCTTCGTATCCTCCCTTCGAGCGATATTTCAAAACTTGCGTGGCTACTACGCTCGGATGAGTATCCAGATACCATTGCAGTATCGGTTTCTTTTCCGAATTATTCTCGATCGTGATCTTAAACAATTCCCCGTGTTTAGTGTCTATGGTTGCGCGCGAACCATCCGTACTATCCATCGCAATGCTCCAAGACGCTGGAATGCTCATAACCCAACCGATCGACGCGGTAACTATTTTTACGAGAGACGAATCGAGAAGACGGACGGGGGCTTGTCCGGCGGGATTGTAGAGATGGAAAACTTCGTTGCCGTCCAAAAAACCGTCGCCGTCCGTATCCGGAGTCCGCGCGTCAGTGACGTACAACACCTCCTCAAGATCCGTTATGCCATCGGAATCCGAATCCAAACCGGCTGGAGGAAGGGTCGGGGCAGGAGGCAATTCCGGAGGAAGATTCGGAACGGTCGCGAACGTAGCATCGCTCGGCGAGGATTCTCCGGCGATGTTCAACGCGATCACGCGGTATGAGTACGATTTTCCCGGCTCAACCGAGGCATCGAGAAACGACGTGCTGTTCGGCGGAAGATTCGTGACCGGAGTAAAACTCCCTGTCCCTTGATCGCGCTCGATACGAAATCCAGACTCGTTGTCCGACTTGTCCGTCCAGTTCAAAATCACGCTTTGCGGGTTTGTGGATGTCGCCGCGGCATCAGTAGGAGCTGCCGGCGATTGCGGAGTCGGCGGCGGCGGCGTTTCGACGACTACTGGCGCGGGCTTTGGAAAAATCAAATCGCGATTGAAATAAACGAAACCTCCTGAAACCGCCAAAAGCAAAACAACGCCAACGATTACGGGCGCCATGATGCTTCGTTTTTTTGTTTCAGGCGACGGAGCTACGGGCGCCTCCACTTTTTTTTCTTCTATCCGCGTCTTCAAAGCGGCGCCGTAAAATTTGTCCGGTATTGTGTGGATCTCCGGTTCTTGTACGGATCCGGAAGTTGATCCTTGCGTTTGTATTTCTTCAGTCATAGGGCCTGTCATTCTTTCAACGTGTCAACAAACATTCCGTAAAGAGCGCGGAAATCCACTGATGCGGCGTCGTTTACGCCGTATCGGACTATGAACGCTTCGGCTCCCGCAATTACGACGGTAACTAGACCGTCAGAGGATCGCCACGCGTTATATCCCGCGCTCGTAGTAAACGGAGTGAGTTCGCTTACGGGTAATGCCGATTCGGACAACACCCAGTTCTCGAAGGTCAAATCGTCCGGTTTATCGGCAAGAGACAAAATTGAAATCAAGAAAAGCGCCGGTGTGTACGTGTTGATCGTTATACCGACTTCCGTTTCAGCAGACGTCCAAGTTTCCGGAATGAGCGCGGAATTAACGCTGCCGATTTTTACAGTCTGAAAACGATCCGACGACGCGAGCTTGGTTTTAGCTATCGCCGGATCATAAAGACTCTTCGCCTCGCTGCCATCAGCGAAACCGTCGCCGTCGCTATCCGTGACGGATTTGTCTGTTCCGAATATCGTCTCTTCCGCGTCCGTCAAACCGTCGCCGTCGCTATCCACGCCATTCGGAGGGACAACCGCTACTTCGGATGACTCGTTTGGCGCAGGAGTAGTTATTGAAACCGGCGGTGGAATTTCCGGTTGCGGCTCTGGAAGCGCTGGCGGTACTTCGACTATGGGCTCGGATTCTGCCGGAACTACTGCCTGTGCGGATGATGGAGCGACCGTCTTTTCAGTAGCTACTGACGACGAACGAACGAAAAAATACCAAATCGCTCCTCCGATAAGCCCAACGACCGCCAAGATCAAAACCAAAAGAATAATAATTTTTATTGGAGATCTACGCGACTCCTCCACGACCGGTCGCACCGTGGTTGTAGCAGGTGCTGATTTATCCAACTCCGCAAAAATATCCTCCGGCTCTTTTTTCCCGGTACCTGGTACCTTATCCACATTTGGGGAGACCTCCCCTAACCCCTCCTTCGTAAGGAGGGGGACGGGGGGAGTTAGAGGGGGTTTTGGCTGCGTCGGCTCTACAGGAAGATTGGATGGAGGCGTGTCGAACATATGTGTGTGTTATTCAATTAAACCTTCGTTGAGCTCTTCGGTGGTTGGAACCGGATCCCCCGCCTGCCAAGGTCGCTCAACTTGATATGAATCCAACGGCTTGGTATCGGACGTTGCCGCGGACTGTGAAGAAGATCCGCCAACAACGCGAGGCGCAATCTCTGTTTGGCGCTTCCTTAGCAATAATACACCGACAACCACTAAAGCGACCACGATGATAGCTAGAATAATTGAGTAGATTCGTGTACGAAGTTCCATATTTGTTAATAGTTAGCTTGAGACCATGCCTTCCATTGTTTGCCTTTTTGTTTGTAAGCCACGCATTTATAACCATAATCTTTCATTGCATTACAATCTGCATCAGTACTACACGTCTTATACAATGTCGCTTCGTTGCCCGAACCAGGAATTGCGCAATACTTCCCTGTCCTCCAAAAACCATCGAATCCATGTTCGTATACAGCCACACCTTCTGTATTTTCCGATAAAAAACGCCCCCACTTCAAGGCATTTCGCACGATCACTGATCCGTCTCCGGAATACAGATCAGCGATGTGCCAAAATTTACAATCTCCGCCGCAGTTTCCTCCCTTCAAGTCTTTCGCATTCACCTCGAGGATTTGTTTATCCGTCGAAATCACGGCCGTATAACCTTTATCGATCAAATGCGATTTGAGAACGTTTGTTTTGTCATTATTTATTGGCGCTACGGACTTCCCGACTTGGTAATCCCAGAACATTCGCAACGGCTCTTGAGCGTATCCGAACGCCGAGTAACGGAAGTACGTTGTAAGTGGGCCTTCCTTATAAAAATCGCAGTTGTCCCACCATTCCTTGCCGCATGATTGAATACATTTTATTGCAGGCGCTCCACAAAATTCATTGTCATATTTACCATTCTTCATACAATCTTTCCCAGGATTACTCGGACTCTTATCAGAACAGTTCGGTATAGAATTATTATTCACACATGAATCATTCTTTTCAGTACATTCTGCGTCTGAAATGCATTGCTTGTTTGTTTTATAACAATATCCATAATCTTGACAAAACTGCTCAGTGCATTCTCCATCATTTAAACATTCTTTTCCGCTGTTTTTTCCGCTTTCACAAGTATTTCCGAATCCGCACTCTATCTGTGATTTTCCTGAAGCAAGGCACTTTGCGTTTCCTTCAACCGGACAGCTGTTCCAAGTGGCGCCATAAGATCCAGAATAACCTCCAACTTTTTCACCCGCATTATGCAAACAGAGCAGATACGCGTACGGTAATTGTGAAACGTCGAGATTCCCGCGCGTTGCGCTGCTCCATGTGATATCGCGCGCGCACTGTTGGGTGCTTGCCGGGCGATTCGCGTAATTACAAGATTTTATATTCTCCACCTTGGATGTAGCTGTGTATGCGTATGCTTCCGGAATTACCAAGTGATTGTTAAATCCTCCGCTGATTCCGTTCGTCATCGTGGTCCATGGCTTTTCCCAGAGAACCGTGAAATACGCCTCGCCTTTGCCTGGACGTGGGAATAAATAAATCTTCCCGTCTTTTTTCTGACTCACGACATCTAGATAATTATCAACTCCGAATGTAGGCGTTGTTAGCGGCCAATATCCACCTCGAATCCCTTCGTCAATCGTATACGCATACTGCCATCCTGGAGCTTTTGGATATCCGCAACTCGGTCGGTTCGGTTGGTTTCCGGTGCACGGATTGTCGTCGTATTTGTCGACTATCAACTTATATTGCGCACATTCCGAACGATTATTTAGTCCGTCGATCTGGAAATTGCCATTGTCATCGCTTGATGTTTGTTTCACCAAAACACCCTTATAGAACAACGAAACTTTTGCGAGTGGAACAACTTGGTTGTATACCGCATCAAGAAGCTGACCCTTAATAACGCCTGTACCGACATCATCGCTGCACTTTCCGCATCCGCCGAATGAACAGGATGAATTACACGAAACTATAGCCGGAGTATCGATGCCTTTTATTCCTACGCCGAGCGCCGGACCTTTTTCTCTGACGCATGTCCAAAAATCATTTGAGGAAGGAGGCGGTTTAGGATATGTAAAATATCCCTTACCACACGTTGTTCCCATGCACTGTTTCAGCATTATGTTTTCGTACTTCTTCAATTTCACATCGCCGCATGTAACTGTCTGATTCAATTCCGTATCTAACGGATAAATTGCCGGATTGATTGTATTCAATGAAAAATCGTATCCGAGAGATTTGCATGTGATGTTATTTTCCGTTGTGGTGATACACGGAGTTTTTACGCACTGCGCGTTCAAAATGGAACATGCTTCCGGCGAAAGTCCGGTCGCTATTCCGCATAATTGTACGGTCAGATCTTTCTTCTGCTTATCTTCGGATAATTCAACGTTTCCATCGCATTGCTCCGGCCCGTTCTTTTTCGCGTCTCCGCAATATCCCCCCGCGGTCGTGAGGAACTTGCACTGCGTACTGCAAGATGCGCAAGTTGAATTGTAATCCGCGGAGCATGTAACTTTTCCGTTCTGCGTCCCCGCGTCGCAATCCTCAACTCCCATGAGCGGTTTTCCGTCGCCGCACACGTTCTTTTTGCAGGATGAAGTACACGCCTTGGTATCTCCGTTTCCTGATCCGTCATCGCACTCCTCAGACGGTTTGTCGATAATTCCATCGCCGCAGAAATTAAGAACCTCGCAGCCCGACCAGCTGGTATACGAACACTGGCTGGACCCGGACGTGTTGCACGTGCGAATGTGAGCCGTAGGATATTCCTGACATATGCCCGGTATTGTTGGCAGCGAACATTGGACATCGGATGAACATTTGCTCACGAAGTCCTGAACCGAACGGCAGGCCGTTTTTCCTCCGGATTCTTTCTCGCAGTCCACATTTTCCTTACACGTTTTAAATATCGTGGGATCGTGTTTTTCCGTTTCAAACGTCGGCGTCACGCACTGCTTTAGCGTTCCCGCGCATCGCTTGATCTTCGTGTTTTCACACGACGCGAGAGGATCCTTTTCTTCCGCCTTCGCGCATTTTCCATTCACTCCGCAATCCGCGTCGACCGCGCATGGTTCGTCCTGCGCGCTCCCCGCCTTACAAATCCCTTTGGTCGTCGTTTGCGTCTGTCCGTCGCATTTTTCCGGCGCGGTCACGACAGTATCGCCGCAGTACGGAGCGATGCCCTTACAATCGAGACTGCAGCTGTTAGTGATTGTGCACGCCGCATTCGTGTCGCAATAATCTCCATTTCCGGTTCCTTGCAGGTTCGCCGGACCATTGTCACAGATTTCTCCGGGGGAAATTTGGCTGTCGCCGCAATATGCCGCGTATCCGTTGCATTTGATGTTGCAGTGCCCGTACGATCCGTTAAGGATTCCGTCGTCGCAAAGTTCACCGGAGGAAACGCACTTTCCGTCAGCGATGTTGCCGCCGTCACCCTTACACTCCGAATCAACGAGACATCCGAGCGCGTTGCGAACTCCGCCGCTACACACCTTGTCGATCCTTCCGTTTCCGCACGCGACCGAAGCGTTGCACTGGCTTAAATTAACGTCGTCAAGAAACTCTTTGCATTCATTGCAAATCTGAAGTTTCAGTCCGTCCGGATTTATTGGATTTTTGTTATTTGGATCCTTGGTATCGCAGTCCGTCAACTTCGTCTGTCCGATTTCGCAAACTTCATTTGCCGTGCATGATCCGGGTGGACTGCCAGGACAATCCTTGTCTGTAACACAAGGATTCTTGTCATTGGACCCACCGCTACACGCTTGTCCGATTTTCCCGTCTCCGCAAGTTCCGCTCTGTCCGATGGGTTGGTTCGTACAAACGTCTCTGTAGATAAAACGACCGCCTACAAACCTGCAAGAGCCGGCGGTCACGGGATACTTGTTTTCAGGGCAGGAAACTATGTTTTTCGGATCAGGACACGGTCGGCAATCCTTATCTTCCTCGCACAAGAATCCGAGAGTTTCGGAATTGGCGCACCGCTTGATCTCCGTCATGAGGGTTGGCGACCACCAAGCGGCGTTCTTCGTTGTCGGCGGCGGCACTTCAAATTCGCTAGAGAGTTCGTATCTCTGTCCGCCATTCAGAGAGTGGTACTGATAGACGCGCGACGGAGAAATCCCGATTCGCGGACAAACGAATTTTCTCTCATCCACGTTCCAGCAAGTCAGCGGTTCCGTTGAAGTCGTAGTTATGAAATCATTTCCTTTAACCGTCACGCCGGTGCAAGATTCGTCCGAAGAACAATCCTGATTGCCTCCGCACGGTGTTCCGAATTTGGAGCATTTTCCGCACGTAACGAATTCGTTCACCGGATCGGTTGGCTGCTTGCCTCCGACGGACTTGGAGAACTCCGCATCCCAAGACGGCCAACGAGAGTTCGTGTAGCTGAAAAGGAATGTTCCTGCTAACAGTTTCGGATATGTCTCGTCTTTTGATTTAGCGGCTTCTATGACGCGCGACATCGACTGAAAATCCGCCACGCGCTCCGTGTCGCGAGATAATTTCAGCTTGTAGCTTCCGCAGTGGAAATCCGTCCCGAGCTTCAAGCAATCAAAGTCGCTCGAGCAGGTTACTGTATTTCCTTTGTCGTCAAAATGCGGCTCTGCCGGCTCGAAATTCGGATTGTTCCCCTTCTCGCACGCGTTGCCCACGCCGTCTTTCAAATTGATGTTGAATGCGAGAGTCTGCACCATTTGATCGTAAATTCCAACGGTGACTGGCGACGCATCTGGATTGCGCGAGATGAGATAGATGTTCGAGTAAATCGACGTACCCTGTCCGTCCGTGTTTGCCGCGGCTACGTACGTGGTGTTCCCATCCTGCAAAGCGCGATATCCGTCAATCATTTTGGACTTCGGTTTGCCGCCGAAACCGCGCCACTTGTACCAGTCCTCCGGAGAATAATGAAGAGGATTCGATGCCACGCGTATACCGATTCCATCCTTTTTCAACGCCTTATTTTCATCTCCGTAAGTGAAAAGGTATTGCCGTAAAATTCCTTCTTTTTGATCCGTGGCTGTAAAAGGAACCGGATTGATCGTGAGTTTCGGCAAATCGTCTTCAATACCGGCCTCGCCTGCGTCACGACAATACATTGTTGAGAAGTTGTAGAAATACGGGCTCGTCTCAAAAATCGTTCCCTTCAAACTTGAATCCTGACCGTTCCCTGTTGGCTTTTTGTCGCGGAACGGAGCTATCGGTCCCGGTCCTTCCAAGTTCGGCCACGGATTTTCACAAAGGGAGACTGTCACTGGCGCGCTTCCATGTATTGAGGATTCCGTGGTCGGCGGATTGCTTACAGTATCGGACGTTATCTTGAGCCATGCCATAACAAACGCGTTGCCGTTTTTATTCTCCGGCTGGATCGAAGCAGTAGTCTGCTTCGGCTGCGGATTCAAAACGGTCACGATGGTTTTTTCGCTCGTACTCCACGGAAGCCAGTCCCACGCGTATTCTTTGACCGACACTATCGGAACTGCGGTGTTATTGTTTAACGCGATAGCTTGAGCCTGAAACGGATGAATGTCGCTTTGCCTTACGAACAAGAGCGGGTGCGCCTTTTCCGTTTTCGTGTCCACGCTCGTATCCGTCACCTGTATAAAATTAACAATACAAATTTTCTTTCCGGTAGTAAACGAGAAAGTGAGCGGCCCGCTTTCCGCTGACGCATCGTATTCAGCGACAACGCCTTTCGCTGTCTTTATACCATGCTTCTTCGATAGATCGGCGTTATCGGAAAACGGATCCGTCGTTGTGGAATTGTCGCCGAAAAACTTCACGCGGTATTTCGTATCCGGCTCAAGCGCGGAATCGAGTTTGAATTTATAGGATGCCGTGCCGATGGCAGAGGCGGGAACCCAAGACCCTGTAACCGATCCTTTGCACCAAACCGCGGCAATAGCAGGATCGCCCGTCCACCAAGCAACGATGCGATGCCAAACGCGCTCAAACCATCCTACGATTCCGTCATGCAAAGGACGAAAATTATCCGTGACGATCGTGGTTCCGTCCGGACACTTTCCGGTTCCGCTAACATCTTCCTTCGCGATCTGTACGTTCGCCGAAACGCTGTCTCCAATCATCGGAGCATTAAACGTCGTGCTGATTTCCACATTCCTGCAAACTCCGGTTCCGCTCGGATATGAAGTCGCGATTCCAGGCCGGAGCGAACAGCATCCCTTGTCGGTCAATCCCATCGCTTTGCCCTGTGCGTTCGGCTTGCACGTCTTCTCGTCAGTAAACGCGCACTGCAAACCGTATGTGGCCTCGCCTGTTTTTCCTTCCACTAACGATGAAATTTTCGATGACATTATCCCGTTCTCATCAGGATCCGCATCGCCTACGATGTACGCGAGTTGAACATTATCAACGAGCCCGTTCCCTTTCGCCGTTCCAACCGGAGGCACGGGCGCGGAGTTTTTCGGCGTGTTCTGTAAAGATTTGTCGCTGGAAGGAAGTCCGGCGTCGCACTGTTCGCCGATTCCAACGATACCGTCGCTGCAAAAACTCGGAGTTAGATATTTTACGGACGATCCTTCCAAGAAACAGGACGCATTACATCCGTCGCCTCCCATTTTATTTCCATCTTCGCAATCTTCGCCCGCATCAATAACTCCGTTTCCGCAAGTATTGGAGTTACCGATATGCAAACAGGTCTTTCCGTTACATCCTGCGGGGAAAGTCGGATCGGATACGCTTTGCTTCTCACAGGTTTCACCCGGTTCGAGAAGCGCATTTCCACATACTGAAGCTACGCTCGGAGATGAGCCGGTATGTAAACATTGGTTGGAACATCCGTCATTGCTGGTTAGATTTCCATCGTCGCAATCTTCACCGTCCGCAAGATCGCCATTTCCGCAGGTACTCTTGGCTGAAAGCGATCCTGTGTGACGGCAGAACGACGAGCAACCGCGATATTGCCGAGGCTCGCACGTACCACCGTTCTTTTCACAAGCCGCCTTATCCGACGGCTTTGTACAGAACGATCCGTCGGGCGTATTGGATTCGGCAGGAGCACCCTGGCATTGGGAGCCGAAATCGCAAGCTTCCCCAAAATCCAACTTTTTGCCGTCCTCGTCCCCATTTCCGCATGTTCCTGACGGAATCTGCGATACCGGCTTCCATAAACATGTATTCGGATCACACTGACCAACATTACTCGGAACTCCCGGATCGCACTGCTCGCCGGATGTGGCGCCTGACGGGAGTACGGAACACGCGTCGCCGTAAGGAGTTACACCGACATTATTCGAGATCTTACAGTACACTGCGTCCGTTGTTTCTATTATCCCATTTCCGCACACCGCGACTTTTCCGTACTGCGCCTGGCTTCCCATTGCGAGACAAATGGCGCTGCATTGTGGCGGCAGTTGAGCCCCCGTATCAATCGATCCGAGTCCCACGAAATCCGCGACCTTCTTATCCGAAGTCGCCCAAGAAGCATCCTGCGTCTGAATAAGCGCTTGTCCAACCGCGCTGCACTCGTCGGCTTTTCCGAAAGGAGTGGCGACAAACAGCTGGCGCGCGTCGATCGCTGTCTCGTATTTTTCAATTGGCGCGACGTCAACCGACTCCGCTTTACAGTACGAATCCGGTCCCAGTTTTGTTCGGAACGTCCAAACGAATCCTTCCGGATCGTTCAGTCCTGTCATGAGCACGCCGTTCATTCCCTTGATGCCGCTGTCCGTTCCCCCTTTCAATAACACGCGATAATATTTTCCGGGTTGTAAAAGTAAATCCTTCTGGCCCTTCTGTTGGCCTGGCTTTGCCGGTTCGATGCTCAAAAACCGCTTGGACGTTTCCATTGTTTTCGGAACAGTCACGACTGTAATGGAATTCGCAGGAATCTCAAGCGGCGCTCCAAGCTCCGTCAAAACGCAATTCTCGTTGGTGCATGGACGCACTTCCACGTTTCCGGCTATGGACTTTGGATCAAGCTCCTGCGAGAATCTCGCCCAAAGAAGAGCGTTGATGCAAGCGAGCTGACAACGTGGCGCGTAATCCTCGACTCTCGGCGGAATGAATTTTACATACAACTGCGCGATTCCCTTCACGTTATCGGGATTCGCGATTGCGTTCATGTTCACCGGGACGTTTCCGGTTTCCGTAATCGCGATGCCAGTCTGCTTACAGCTCACTTTCCCCTGTTCCACGTTAAACGGCGTATCGAATATCGCGCGTCCGTCGCCGTTCGCGTCGCCATGCAGCCATTCCCAATCGTATTTTTCGCATTGCAAAACCACGCAAGCGTCATCTTTCGAAATCGGAGACGCTAGATACGGAACCTTGCCGCCTGCTTCGTTCAATTCATAAGGATGCGGAGAAACGCTGACCGATCCGATTGCGCACGGAGCGTTGGAACTTCTCGTCGTGAATTTGAAACAATATCCGATTCCTTTGCCGCAAGTGTCGCTTTCATCCATGTTGTCTCCGCCAACCCCAGCGCCTTTCACTCCGGTTAAAATTTGAATTAGATATGTGGTGCCTATTTCCAAGTCCGCTTTAGGCAGAATACGAACCAAGTCCTGATCAGGCGCCGCGACTTGAAGCAGTGGCGATCCTCCGGATTGCTCAACGTCCGTCGTGGTAGAACACGCTTCGTTCGTACATTTCTTCAATAGGAAATTCGTTTTAGTTACAGTCGTCGGATCAAGATGCGCGGTAAAACGCGCGATAATAGCGGCATTAACGCAAACATTGTCCCCTCCGGTGCGAGAATTCCATGGCGACGGCGACGGAACCGGCGCCGGAATATTTTTCGGTGCGCACTCTTCAACCACGCGCGGCGCCACCGGAATGAGTCCCGTCGAAGACTGCCACGCGAACATGGCGGACTGCGTCACGACTCCGCAGGATTGTTCCTTTGGAACGCAGGTGCCGTTTCCGCAACACTGTTCGCTCGAGCTGCAAACGCCAGATTCTTCATTGCAATTTCTAACTTGAAAGTTCACGCCGTTGGAGAGAGTGCCTTGCGCGGAAAGCGTAACCGGTCCGGTCACGGCTCCGGCAGGAACCGTGGTCTTCACTTCACCGTTCGCCCATGCAGAAGAGATCGCGGCTTTATTATCATAAAATGAGACCGAACCAACGCTCGAACCGAAGCGCTCCCCTATTAGCGAGACGTCCGTTCCTATAGGTCCTACGCTCGGAACAACCGTGCAGATTCCCGGCTTTGCATTCGCGGATGTGATTGAAAAACTTACGGCATTTGATTCTGCATTATCGGAACGTATCAAGCGGACGGTGTATGCGCCCGGTTGAATCTGTTGCTTGTTAAGAAATTCCTGCGGAACTTTCACTGTCACGTTGGTCTGCTTCCAGTACCCGGCCGAACAAGCCGAAGGAAACGATGTGTCACCGAGCGCTTCATATCCGCTGGAAATCTGTTTGAAACGAACGGTACCGACGCTGGAGCCGAAATTTTTTCCGGTCAACGTAACGTACTCGCTTTTAGGACCTTCCGTAGGATCTACGCTTGCGATACTCGGAGGGCCTGCGACCGCTTTGTTCTGTACTAAAAAAGTAACGGGATTGCTGAATATTAAACCAACCTTCACTTTAATGGACTGTTTCCCATTTCCAACCACCGGAACGTTCGCCACGATCTCCGCATCCATCCAAGAAGAAAACGAGGTTATCGTAGATGGGCCGAAAACCACTTGAGCCGGCGACGTTCCAAATCCACCCCCGCTAATCTTGAACTGATCACCGACAAAACCGGAAGTCGGAGACAACCCGCAAATCCCCGGATATGACGAGTCGTCTACGACAAAGTCGGGAATTTGAGGACCGCGATTGTCGTTCGTCTGATCCGAAAGACTACTGGCGCCGTTGGTCAAACCGATTGGTCCGCTTGCCGCGCCATCAGGAACGGAAACGATAACTTGTGAAGAACTCCACACCGTAAATCCGTTTTGTATGCACGCTTGCGGAGGAGATGCGATCTTGTCGTCGCCGGCGCCTGGCCCGCCAAAAAAAGTCACGTTGCCGGAGTTGCCGAAATTTGCGCCGGTGATAGTCACGAAAGTTCCGGGCTTTCCGTTTAGAGGACTAACTGCAGTGATAGTCGGTTGTTCAACGCACACGTTATTCTGACAAACGCTGGAAGCGCACTGGCTGTTAGACGTACAGCTGCCGCCGGAACAAACTCCGCAATATCCGGCTGTGTTTGGAGTTCCGCCGCAATCGATATCGGTCTCATCGCCATCTTTCACGCCATTAAAACACGATAGCGGACGAACCACGACGCTAATCGGAGAGCTGTTTGTTTCATGCGTATCAATATCAAAAGCAATGGCGCGCAATTCACGAACGGATTGCAGAGGAATACCGGCCGTATCCCATTGGATTTCCGCATTATAAACAAGAGGAGAGCTTGAGGCGCTTGGTCCGGCTTGGTCGACAAAATTCCCGTTATCCGTAAACGAAACGTACGAAATTCCGCTGTCATCCGTAGAATTTGCGCGAAGAGTAACGAGACTGTCGGCAGGGACGGCTTGTCCATCCAGAGGATCGAAAATTGAAACCGTTGGAGGCGTCGTGTCGATCAAATTTCCGGTATGAAATTTCGCAGTGCACGCTGGTGCGAATCCTCCGCATACGATGGATTGTCCCGTGTTGGAACGCAGACCGGAACCGATTGTTATCGTAAAATTACCGTCTCCGTCAAAACAAAACAGCTTATCGTTCGGAGTAGGACACGGATCAGCCGGAGTGAACAAAACGACCGCGCCGTTTACCGCAAACGTTCCGCCGACAGTAGACCCTCCGTCTTTCGTCACGACGATAGCGGAAACCGATTTGTCATCCACGGTTCGAGTGAAAAGCAATTTGACTTGAACGTTTCGAATCGGAACCGCGCCTTGCGGAGAAATCGTCTTGACTTGAAAAGATTTCGACCCGCCCGCGCCTCCGAATCCGCCTGCCGCGCCGCTACCGCCTCCTCCGTCAACTCCTCCGCCGCCTTCTTGTGTCGCTTTCAAAAGACTATCAATCACAAACCGTGCGATCGCCCACGACGACAAAACTATAATTAGTCCGATGATGGCATTGCGAATTATTCTTTTTGCGCTATTAACTTTATCCGGATCCCCTCCTGCGGTCATGTATACGAACCCTCCGTACAAAATCAAAACGACTATGATGATACCGATCAAACCGAGCGCGACATTGATGATGTTGGTTGCGATTATTCGCGGATCAGTCGCCGAAAGCTTTGCGGTCTGACCAACGGCATTCAAACCCGTATCAACTTGAGCCGAAACCGGAGATGCAAAAAACAAAGCTCCAGCTCCGAGGAGCATTGCAAGAAGTGAGAAGATGAGGAGAGCTTTGCGCATGTGACTTTATAGACTTTATGGACTTGCGACTTTATGGACTTTGCAGTTTTTACGGCTTGAACGAGCAATCCTGTCCCTTCGGGGAGTTATTGCAACAATTCGGCGCGCCTTTGCACACGGCAGACGTTGCCGGATTGAAACAATTCTGAAACGCGTCTTGAATGTCGGAGAGCAGGAACGGATTGTAATAATTGAGCTCCTCCTTCGGTTTCAATCCTGATGGTTGATACGGCCTATGTTTTATTATGACAGCCGCGCGATCCGCCACTTCGTTCGGCTTGATTGGCGTGTTATTCGCGGTCATAAGTTCCATGCCAACGCTGTACCAAAACGTATCCGGATTTGTTTCTGCCGGCCCAAGCGGTTCGATGCGAGCCGCCTCACTGGTCAAAGTCGACGATTGCAAAAGCGTGTCGAAGATCGCGGATACCGGTTCGTCCAAAGGTCGGTTCGACTGCCCCTGGCCTGGAGAAGCATCCGGTACGGTTTCAAGTATTTTCGGCGGTGTAAGTTTTACAACATTCGACGTTCCGAACGTCCAGACGTAACCATCTTGAGGCGATCCTTCGGAAATTTTATTCGCGTTCCCATCCAACGAATTGCCTACGACATCAGTAATTCCGTCAAAACCCTGCGACGTAAATTGCGCCATTGGCGGCTGAGAAGAAAGAGTGGCGGCCTTGACCGCAACTTCAAGAGTCGCATCCGGCGGCAGGCAAAACACGTCCTTTCCGCACGAATTCACGCCGCACTTGTCAGTTGTGAGAAATTCTACGGTCTTATACTTGTTTGAAATTTTATACTCTCCATCAAGCGGAGTTCCCAACCCACCGTTCGGACGGATGGACATATTGGTGAACCCCGAACCGTTTTGAAACAAACCTGTTGCGCCGGTCGGATCGACCGCCTCATTAAAAGTAACTTGAATTACGATGTTTCGAGGATACTTCCCTCCCGCATATGGTATTGCCGCCAAAACCTGCGGCGGTGTCGTATCCGTAAACGTTGAAACTTCAAACATCCACTCATATCCTTGCCCGTATGCCCCGCCGAACGCAGGACCTCCGTTTTGAAGCAAAATACCGGAATTTCCTCCTCTTAACTTCACGCTGTATTTCACGTTATTCGTCGGCGATCCTAGCAAATCCACAGGACGGATAACGAAAATTTTGCGATCCTGCGTGAACGAAACGCGCGCAGCCGATGAAGCGAGCGCCGTCTTTGGATCGTCCGATCGATAAAGTTGGATATTCGCGCTATTCAATCCGGTGACGGTTCCGCTCGTGGATTCGGTCCATCCTTCAATAAAGGAGGCGGGCTGAATCGCTTCCTTAAATGTGATGATTACCGGCGTGTTTCGAGGAACGTCCGTGGCATTACGTTCCGGAAGGTGATATTCGATAATCCCCGCGCCTAGCGACCCGGAAGAGCCGACAAGACCGATGCCGCCGGCACCGCTACCAAAAACTCCGCCACCGCCAGTCGCGTCTACGAGAGCGTTCAAAATAAATGCGGTAATTGCCCAAGCCGATGCGATGATAACCAAACCGATGACCGCGTTTCGAATCGTCTTCTTCGCAGATTCAACTTTTTCAGGCGCGCCTCCGGCAGTCATCCATGTATAACCGGCATACAGCAACAACACTAAAAAAATGACTCCAAGAAACCCAAGAAAAATATTAATGATCCGTCCAATTATTTGGACGAGAT
This sequence comes from Patescibacteria group bacterium, assembly GCA_038065635.1. Taxonomy (GTDB): domain Bacteria; phylum Patescibacteriota; class Patescibacteriia; order 2-12-FULL-60-25; family 2-12-FULL-60-25; genus JAHJFW01. The sequence continues at coordinate 49,302 of JBBTQP010000067.1, forward strand.
CCCCACCGCCAGCGACTCCGGCGGCGGCAGTGGTCTTTTGTACCGCATTAACCGCACCTGTCAGCTGCGCGCCTACGACAGTCGGAAAAGTAAAAATCGCCGCCAGCGTTAGCGCTTCGGACAAGATATTTCGAAGGGATCTTTTTTTCGTGCGCGTCTCTTTCTGCATGGGAAGAAAAGCGGCCTAATTTAACCTTTGATTATTTTACTCTCCCAGCAGTCTTTGGACAATGGCCCGCACAGTGTTTCCATCCACACGTCCCCCAAGCTCCTTCATCACGCGTCCCATTACTTTGCCGATGTCTGCTGACGTGGCCTTATCTTCCTCGATAACACGCTTCGCGACAGCTTCGACTTCCTCATCCGACAGTGCCGCTGGAAGATACTTCGAAAGGACGCCGATCTCTAATCGTTGTCTGCTGGCAAGATCGTCACGTCCGGCTTTTGTAAAATCCGAAAGCGCGTCGCGATATTGCTTGACCATGCTCCGAATCACCGCTTCCGACTCTTCATCGGACAATGCGTGCTGCAATTCAATCTGTTTGTTCTTGAGAGAAGATCGCACAAGACGAAGCGCGGACAACGTGAGCTCGTCCTTCGCTTTCATCGCCTGTACCAAATCTTGCTCAATGCGTTCGTAAAGGAGCATAAGATAGGAACCGAACGTTAATATTTATATTCTAGTACTTACGCGTTTGAGTGAAGTTCTAGGCGGCGGCGAGGAGCGGAGTAAGCCGTACAATGGAGTACGGTGTCGAGCACCGCAGTCGCCAACGACGAAATTCGCCAAACGCGTAAGTACTATCTTCGTTTCGCGTGAGGACGTCGAACATCCGGTTTGATCTTTCCGATGCGAACTTCGTATTCGAACTTTGATTTCATTTCTTCGCGACGCAAAGCTCCGGCGCGCCGTTTGGTGAGCTTCAGTGGTTTTTCGTGAAAACGAATCTTTTTCGCCTGAATGACTTTTCCGCTGGATTGAATCCGTCTCTGGAACCGTCGAAACAGTGAATCGAAGGTTTCGCCTTTTTTCCGTTTAACTTCTGCCATAAGCCACACTCCTTTCTTTGGTGTCATCCCCCAGAAAGCTTTCGGGGGGATCCAGGATAATTAAGATATCCGCGATCGACGTTCGGATGTTACGAGACAACCGACACTTCTGTCAATGCTGTATCTCGGTTTTAACTTCCGCGCTTCCTAGTTTTTTCTTCAATTCATGCACCACTTTGCGAACGTCGACGATTTCCTGCGTACCTGATTCCATGTCGCGCACAATGGCGGTTCCATCCAATACCTCTTTTTGGCCGATGACTACGGCCCATTTGGCTCCGCGTTTGTTGGCCAACTCCATTTGAGCTTTGATCGAATCCTTTGAAAATGCCTCAGCCGCGCGTATTCCGGAGCGGCGCAACTCTTCAAACACCGCGAGTGCCTTCTTTCTGCCCTGCTCGCCGAGCTGTGCCACGAAAACGTCAATATGTGTAACCGGAACATTTATCTTGAGGTCACGCAAAATTGACGCTATTCGGTCGAGACCGAAAGCGAATCCAGCAGCCGGAGTCGGACGGCCGCCCAAAATCTCCGCAAGTCCGTCATATCGTCCGCCACCGCCAAGTGCGGATTGCGCAGTTTCCGTATCTTCGGTGTTTGCGTAAATTTCAAACACCGTTTTCGTATAATAATCAAGTCCGCGCACGAGATACGGATCCAGCTGATACGGAACCGCGACCTCATCCAGATATTCCAACACGCGCATGAAGTGCGCTTTCGATTCCTCGTCCAGCCAATCGACGATCTGCGGCGCCTCGGATTTCATCTCAACGACCGCAGGATCTTTGGAGTCAAGAAGGCGCAAAGGATTTTTCAACAATCTCTTTTTATCGTCCTCTGGAAGCCTTGCGCGCTTACTTCGAAAATATGAGACAAGCGCGTTCTTGTAATTTACGCGCGATTCTGGAGTGCCTATGGAATTAATCCGAATGGTCGCATCCACCCCCATGTCTTTCAACATTGCATACGCCATCAAAGCAAGCTGCGCATCCGTTACCGCGTCGTCATCGCCTATCACTTCACAGCCGAACTGGTAAAACTGGCGATATCGCCCGTGCTGCGGCCTGTCGTGACGAAACATCGGCCCCATGTACCAAAGCTTCACGGGCTGAGGAAGATTTAGCATTCCGTTCGAAATGTACGAACGCATGATCGAAGCCGTGCTCTCGGGACGGAGCGTAACCTTTTCGCCGCCGACTGTTTCAAACGAGTACATTTCTTTTTCCACGATATCCGTCTGCTTCCCTACGCCGCGAACGAAAAGCGCCGTCTCCTCCAAAATCGGAGTGTCTATTCTCTCAAATCCGTAAGAATTCGCCATGGAACTGCAAGTGGAGCGCATCAAGTCCCATGCCGGTTGTTCCGACGGAAGGATATCGCGCATACCTCGCGGCAACGCCAATGGTTGTGGCGCTTTTTTCACGGGTGTCACCTCTTTCTTCGAAACTGGTTTTTTTGACATCATATGTGGAATACAACTTATTGAATCGAATAAACCGGCTTTTCAAATACCTTCCAACGATCGAGCGGCCAACCGCGAAGCCATACGCGACCGACGATTGCGTCTTTTGTGACGGGACCGAAATATCTGGAATCAAGACTGGCGGTACGATTATCGCCCAGTACGAAATATTCGTTCGACTTTAGCGTTACGTCACGAGTTGTCGCTGTGACGAGCTGTTCGAGATACTCCTGCTCCGGCAAAGTAAAACCGTTCGGGTCGCTGTCGTTAAAAACCTTCACATTTCCGTTCGCGATCTCAACCGTTTCACCAGGAAGTCCAATAACGCGCTTGATAAAAAACTGACTCGGATCGTTCGGATAACGGAACACTACTATGTCTCCGCGTTCAGGCGTTCGAAAGCGATACGAAACTTCGTCGATTATCAAATACTCATGGTCAAAAAAATTCGGCTCCATGGAAGCCCCTTTCACGTAAAACGGCTGGATCAGAAAATATCTGACGGGAATGATAATCGCGAGCGAAATAGCGGCGACCTGTATCAATTCAAAAACAAAATGGATCGCCTGTTTTTTACGGCTTACCTCGATATTGGGATCCTGTTTCCAAAATTTCATAAATAATCAGTATCCAGCAGTTTATCCCATGTTATGGTTCTTGTCGATCGGTCGCTCGTTGTTGTCGCTCGTTGTCATCCTCGCGGATGCGGGGATCAATGATACAAAGTGAATTATTCCTTTTGATCTGGATTCCCGTTTTCACGGGAATGACACCTATTCAACCCCCATCCCCTCGCACTGTCCCCGCAATCTGCCTCCTAATCTTCTGCCTGAACATTGTCCGATTAACATACCCTGCCGCAAATACCGTCAAACTTGCCACGATTGACTCGGTTGACCCCAATATTGCCAGCACCCAGCCGTTGCCTGTAATGGATCGAAAAAACGTAAACACGATTGCCGCAGCTATCGGTGAGGCAATTGCTCCTACGAATAATCCGAGTCGCGCCGGGTTAGTAAAATCCTGTATCAGCGCATACTTCAAAAGTCCCTGTCCCTGTCCGAGTTGCAACTTCCCCTCTTGAAGAAGCTTGGAATACGATTGACGATACATCTTGATCGATTGCAACGCCGTTGTGAGAGACAGAGCGACGGCCGATAATCCGAAAACGGCTCCGGCTAACGCCGTCCTTCCGGATTCAAGCAACGGTTCGACTTGAAACGCGCCGTATGTCGCGACGATGAATACCGGAATCAAGATACGAGATCTTTTTGCGAGCTGACGCCACGTAAACCCTGAACCACGTAAAGCGAACAATTCCGCTGTTTCCGACAGGAGGTCGTCCGCCGTTGCCGCAAAAACTTTTCCGATTCCGGAAAGGAAATGCTCTAACGCGTGCGTAATCGGACCGATGACGAGAAGTGCTTTTATGATCGTCTGCGCCGTTTCCGTCCGCGTGTGAGCGTTGTCGAAAGTAACGCGATTCACGATCGTATCGATTGCGTGCGGATATAAATCTCGATTAACTTCATCCATTATCTCCTGCTCGCGTTCGGTCAAACATTGATTTTCAAGTGCAACGAGCACGATCTTCTTGAATTCAAAACGTTTTTCAAGAATAGATTTCGCGTCCTCATACAGATTAATCTCCCTTCCTTCGGCGAGCCGCAACTCTTCTTCGCTAAAAACCGGAATCTCCCCGTCGCGCAGTAAACGCGGAAGCCACGGGATAATCGTGTTATGCTGTGTTTCGCGTGAGATGTGATCGACAGCTTTCAAAATTCGTTCCGGCGTTTTATCCATTGTTCGCACGCCTATACCAAAACCCTTCTCGAGCAACTTACGAAACGTTTCATGACGCGTTTGATTAACGGCCAAGACAAATCTAATTTCGATCGGCAAAAGCTCCCCGAACTCCAATTCGCGCGGACTCGTAACGACCGTGACATGATATCGATCGATAGACGGAATGCGCTTGAACGGAAATATCCGAGACCAAAACGAGGTCAGTTGTGACATGTAAACCATTGTATCACGAAGGCAGCTCTGTCATTGCGAGGAGTAGCAACGACGCGGCAATCTAATCAACTGTCATTGC
>JBBTQP010000068.1:0-2926 GCA_038065635.1 Patescibacteria group bacterium
TACAATCGAAACGTTAGAGGAAAATAGCGGAAATAAATTCCAAGTTCGGTCTCCCTTTCCCTTTTCTCCCTTTTAAGTGTATCCTCTATCCACAACCAATGGCGTGAATAATTATTGCTCGTTTGAAGCAAAAATTCCGCTTAAAACTATCATTGGTGCGAAAAATCGTATGAAGGGAACAATAGCCGGTAAGAACGAGGAGAAGAAATTCGGTTTTATTACTCCTGAAGGAATGGAGGACAAGAAAGAGAATAACGTCTTCTTCCACGAATCAGCGCTCGAAGGCGTAACGTTTGCCGAGTTGACCATCGGTGACGCCGTGGAATTCGAACAGGAGACGTCCGAAAAGGGACCACGCGCAAAGGGCGTAAAGCGCGCATAGTGGTTTGATAGTTTCGCAAAGATGCGAAAAAAATCCCTCCTGAAAATGGAGGGATTTTTGCATTCGGATTCTTGGAGTGAATTAAGTGTTGTATAATATGCATTATATGGAAAATACAAAACTCGTTGAGTGGATTTTGCGAATTGGCGTTGCCGGAGAATTTCTCGGGCACGGATTGCTCGCCGTTGGCGGCAAAAAGGATTGGATCGGTTGGATCGCGAACATGATTCATGTTGACGCAGCGACGGCTGGATCGTTGTTGCTCGCGATCGGGATCCTGGACGTTGCGGCCGCGATCATTATTTTGGTGAAGCCGGTACGACCTGTTTTGATTTGGATGGCCGCGTGGGGTTTTTGGACCGCGCTCGTCCGCCCACTCGTCGGCCTAGGTTGGCTAGATTTTATCGAAAGATTCGCAAACTGGGCCGCGCCGCTAGCGCTATATTACGTTTTGCCTGGGAGGAGAAAGAAGAAATAGAGGGGTTTGTATAGATTTGACAAAAATGTATAGTTTTGTATAATATCGGCAGATATGGATAGATTAGCAAAACAACTCATTTCAATACGAGAAGCCGCTCAATATCTTGGCATATCCGAGGCCACGCTTCGCCGTTGGGATAAGGACGGTTCTTTTAAGGCGACTTTTGTGTCACCCGGGGGTCATCGTCGTTATTCGTTGGCTGATTTGGAAAAGAAGGCCAAAGGCATTTTTCGTATCGCGCAAGAGTGGGCGAGTGCGGAAAAATCTTTCCCGCCAGAGGATGATTTCTATTGCTCGACGAGCGATAGGTTCAAAACGCGGCATGAAAGAATGGCGCATGAGATAGACACGCATTCTTCGTGGGAAAAAATCGGTTCGCTCGTATCTTCCGCGGCAGGAGAAATAGGAAACAATTCATTCGACCACAACCTTGGAAATTGGCCTGACGTTGCGGGTGTTTTTTTCGCCTACGATTTGGGCAAGAGAGTTATCGTCCTTGCGGACCGCGGCGTCGGCGTTTTGGCGACATTGCGTCTGGTCAGACCAAATCTAAAAACGGATGAAGAGGCGCTTCAGGTGGCTTTTACCGAAATCATTACAAGCAGGGCATCGGAACATCGCGGAAACGGATTGAAGTACGTGAAAGACGCTCTTACACAGGCAGGCGCTGATTTAACTTTTCAATCAGGCGATGCGGTACTTGAAATCCGAAAAGGAAAGTCAGGACTTAAAATAACAAAAGCCGATACTGCGATTCGCGGTTCTTTATCACTTATAGAATTCTAAAAATAATGTAGTGAGTTTTTCGAACTATGATTATTACAATGACGAAATTCGGTTCCGTGCTCACCTCTCGTCAGGCAGGCAAAGAATCATACGCCGCTTTTCTTCCTACGCTCACAAACTTGAGCGACAAAGAAGATGTGCTTGTTGATTTTGATGGTTTAAGTACGTTTTCGCCATCGTGGGGTGACGAGTTTTTGACTCCGCTGCAAAAAAAGCTAGGCGGCCGTTTAACGTTAAAAAACCTTTCCAATCCTTCCGTATTTCTTACGATTACAACGCTTGAAAGAATCAACGGATCCAAATTCAAAACGATTTGAGCCGACCACATTCATTTTTTCTCCGCCACGAAAATGTCGGCTTCGATTATAATAGGTACCAGGTACGTACCTGGTACCCGCAATAGCTCAGTACCACATAACAAATATTTGTTGTATTATTGGTTTATGTTAATCAATCATGTCACCGTGCTTGTGAGTGATAAGGGAATAGCAGAAGACTTTTACGTCAATAAACTCGGTTTGAAAAAATATCCTGTGGGAAAATCTTTATGGATTGCGGTTGGTGATCAATTCATTCACATTACACAGAACTCAGGGCCATCTATCGCAGGAACGTTTTATCATTTTGCAATTTGCGTTGAGAACCTAATGGAGTATCTGAAGGGGATTATTGATAAAGGCGTTGTGGTTTTTGATATTGACGATAAAGATCAGCCAATACGGATCAATCAGGAATTAGATGCTCCAAAGCGTCTCTTTTTTGTTCGCGATCCAGACGGTAACCTTATTGAGTTTGTTGACTCGAAGAATAGGTTTTTTATATCCGGTGGTCAGGAATGAACGTTGAAATCGGCAAATTCCCCAGGTGCTGTGTAATATATGCGTATATTGATTTTGTGCGAACATGGGAAAAATAGAAGTCGATATCTCGCGGCATATTTTCAAGAAAAAGGTTATGCAGAAGTTGAGTTTGTCGGGATAAGAACGGCGGATCAATCCGAAATTCAAAGGAAGATAGATTACTCGGATATAGTCGTCGTTGTTCATGGTTCGGTTGCGGATATCGTGAGGCAGGAATTTGAAATTTCCGGAAAAAGACTGATCGAATTGAAAGTCGAAGACAGACCGGAGTTGGTTCTTCCGGAAAGGAAAACTCTCGATGGTGAAGAATGGATAAGATTCCAAGAAGAACACGTGTATCCAAAATTAAGAGAACAGATGAAGTATAGTGGTCTGGTCTGTCTAGACCAGCATTGTGGATAAATAGGAGAGATCCGC
>JBBTQP010000069.1:0-9567 GCA_038065635.1 Patescibacteria group bacterium
CCTGTTATTTTTGGCGTTTTTTAGTGTTGACGTTTTTGCGTTTCACGTTGCTGTTTGACAATATGCCCTTTTTCTGCTATTCTAGTACTGTCGAGTCGCGTTTCAATACGTTTTTACGTTTTTCTTAATAAGAAGTGTTCGCGATTCGTACAATTTTTATGATCAAACACCCCGCACAGCGCGTTGCAGTTCTTGTGGACGCGCAAAATATGTATCACTCGGCCAAGCACTTGCATGGTGCGCGTTTAAATTTCGGAAAAGCAGTGGAAGACATGGTGGACGGACGTCCGCTCATTCGAGCGATCGCATACGTGGCCAAATCCAAAACCGGAGAAGAGTCGGCGTTTTTTGACGCGCTCATAGAGTCCAAGATAGAACCGAAAATTAAAGATGTTCAGGAGTTTTCTTCGGGAGCAAAAAAAGCCGACTGGGACGTTGGAATGGCGATTGATGCGGTAAAACTTTCTGAAAAAGTCGATGTCATCATCCTTATGACGGGAGACGGCGACTTTGTGCCGCTTGTGGAATATCTGCACGGACGAGGAGTTATAGTGGAAGTCGCCGCGTTCGGAGAATCCACAAATAGCCAGCTTCGCGAGTGCGTCGACCACTTTTACGACCTTTCTTCATCGCAAAAATACCTCATCAGAGCGGGGCGACGTGTCGGATCAAAAACCGAAGGAGACGAGGCAGAAAAGGGGCAGGCGCCACGCGGCGATAAACGTATAAAAGTTACGTTTTGACAAAACTCGCGTATTAGCATAAAACATCAATGTAAAAACATTTAGGACTTACGCGTTTGGCGAATTTCGTCGTTGGCGGCTGCGGTGCTCGACACCGTACTCCGTGGTACGGCTTACTCCGCTCCTCGCCGCCGCCTAGAACTTCACTCAAACGCGTAAGTCCTAACATTATTATTTTTAGGTTGTTCGTCCGGAGACACCGATCTGCCAAAGCAGATTTAGTCTCGGGATGAGCGCCTTGTTCATCCTATATGTCCGAACAAAAAGAGTTCTCCATAACTTGGGGCGGGCGAACCCTCTCCATCAGCGTAGGCCAACTCGCACAACAGGCGAACGGCTCTTGCGTCGTCAGGTATGGCGACACTGTCGTTCTTTGCGCTGCCACAATGGGCGGCGTGCGCGAAGGATTGGACTTCTTTCCGTTGCAAGTTGATTTTGAAGAACGCATGTACGCGGCAGGCCGTATCAAAGGTTCGCGTTTCATAAAACGTGAAGGTCGTCCGACTGACGAAGCGATTCTTTCAGGTCGTTTGATCGACCGCGCCATCCGTCCGCTTTTCGACGACCGAATGCGAAACGACATCGCGGTCGTTGCCACGGTTTTTTCTCATGACGGAGAAAATGACGGCGACGTTCCGGGCCTCATCGGTTCCGCGTGCGCACTCGCAATTTCTGATATTCCTTGGAACGGTCCAACCGCCGCGGTTCGTATCGGTCGCAAAGAAGGACAGCTCGTTCTCAATCCTACTTATAGCGAAGTGAACACGGGCGATCTCGATCTCGTTGTCGCTGGCGGTAACGGAAAAACAATAATGCTTGAAGCTGGCGCTGGTCAGGTTTCGGAAAACGATATGGAGGCGGCTATCGCGTGGGCGCATGAACAGATCGCACCTGTTGTTGATTTGATTTCAAAAGTTCAAGCTGCGGTTGGAAAGAAAAAAATCGAGCCGTTCGCACCAAAAACAGACGAACAGCGAGCGGACATCGCGGCGCGAGAGGAGTTACATAAGACGGCGCGAGAGTTCATGAAATCTGCTGAGGCAACGACATTGTTCGCCCAGCCGCTCATGACGAAAGCAGATAGAAAAGCCGCGGTCGCAAAACTTAAAGCCGCGCTCGAGGTCAATCTTACGGAGAAACAACTTTCGAAAGAGAACAAAAAAATCGCCATGGAAATCGTGGATGAATTTGCCGACGCGGAGGTCTCGCGTATGATTTTGGAAGAGGGGCGCCGTGCTGACGGACGCGCGCTGAATGAAATCCGCAAGCTCACAGCGAACGTCGGTCTAGTTCCTCGCACGCACGGATCCGGTCTCTTTGAACGCGGATCAACGCAAGTGCTTTCCACTATAACGCTCGGTAGTCCCGGTATGGAACAAACGCTGGATACCATGGAATATCAAATGAAAAAGCGCTTCTTCCATCACTACAATTTCCCAAGTTATTCGGTCGGAGAAACAAAACCGAACCGCGGTCCGGGACGACGCGAGATCGGACATGGAGCGCTCGCTGAACGCGCGCTCATGCCGGTTCTTCCTGATCGCGAAAGTTTCCCTTATACGATTCGCGTAGTGTCAGAAGTTCTAGGATCGAATGGTTCGTCATCCATGGGAGCTACGTGCGGATCAACGCTCGCGCTCTTGGATGCCGGCGTTCCGATTTCCGCGCCAGTCGCAGGAATCGCAATGGGGATGGCGAGCGATGAGAAGAACGGAAAATATCGCGTGATAACCGACATTCAAGATTTGGAAGACGGCGATGGCGGAATGGATTTCAAAATCGCGGGGACGAGAAACGGGATAACCGCGATCCAGATGGATACCAAGTGCAGCGGAATTCCCATGGACGTGGTCCATGAAACTTTGACGCAAGGTCTTACCGCGCGACTGCGCGTGCTCGAAACCATCGAGGCCTGCATCGCAAAACCGCGCGAGGAACTTTCCAAGTGGGCGCCGCGAATCGTGTCCATGAAAATTAATCCTGATCGCATTCGCGACGTCATCGGTCCGGGCGGAAAAATAATCAATGAGATCATCGCGGAGTGCAACGTGCAGATCGACATCGAAGACGACGGACTCGTGATGATCACATCGGTTGATCCGGAAGGGATGGAAAAAGCCGTTGAGTGGGTCAAGCAACTTACGCACGAAATTTCCGTCGGCGAAGTTTTCACCGGACCTGTCACGCGAATCATGGACTTCGGAGCGTTCGTGGAAATTCTTCCGAAACAGGAAGGACTGGTTCATATTTCCGAAATCGCTCCGCAACGAATCGACAAAGTTACGGACGTCCTAAAAATCGGCGACATGGTCTCTGTCAAAGTTTACGAAATCGATTCCATGGGACGCGTCAATCTATCAATCAAGCGGCTTGATCCGAATTGGAAACCGACCGAAGGCGGAAACGATCGACCTGAACAGAGAGGGTCGCGACCGCAAAACGGTGGACATGGCGGCCGCAGACCGTTCGGAAGATAGACGATTTATCACGGCATGTCAGATCAGATAATCCGCGACTCGACCCCTAAGGGAAGCGTTCTTCTTGCTTATGGAGAATCGAAAAATCGATCCGGTCTTTGGCTTTCGCTTATTGTCGTATTCGTTCTTTTAACGGGGATCATCGCCGGGATCGTGGTTTTGCTTGGACAGAATTCGTTTCCTCTCCCGTCAAACACCTTTCTGCTCGCTTATGTACGACCAGGCGCAGCTATTCCGGAAAGCGCGCCCGAGCTCTGGCGGGAAAACGTGAAAAAATCACCGCACTCGCCCATCTTCCTCGGACTTTCTCGGCCAGATGACGAGAAAATCACTCCTTTTACGGTATCGATCAGGGGCATCGGATCGAACAAAGGGATTACTTCTGGTATTTGGAATCTCGAATCCGAACAAGAAAGTAGCCAGATAGAACAGGTTGCCCTCCGTTCTCTTGTTGACGGGTGGACTGATTATGCTGCAAATGCATGGATTCAACTTTGGCCAGGAAGAGTCGGCGCTTGGCCGAACGTAGGGCTTGGGACTGACCTTCGTGTTGGCGGTCCGATAAGCGAATCCGTTGTTAGAACGAATCTTCGATTCCCAAAACAAACTTCTACTGAAAGCGGTTATCGAGGGGACAATTTCATCCGAGCATCAGCCGTACCGAGCTCTTGGCCGCTTATTGAGCCAATACTTAGAGCGCAGGGCCTTGGCATCTTCCTTGATATGCCACCAAAAATCGTGGCCTGGTCTAATAATAACAACGAAAAAACCTCTTTTTACTTCGAATTTGACGAAATGATCACATCATCCACTCGTTCGCTCATTGCCGGTGGGTATGGATTGACCGATAACCGCCAATATTCGCTATCCGATGGAACGATTTTGAGCGAATTAATGCTTCCAACAAATGCCATTGCTCAGTCCACCTCCCAAACATGGGATCTCCCAGGGGGAAACGTCCTTCAATTTAAATCAAACATAGCAATATTGGGCGATTCCAAGGTATTTGACGAAATCAAACAACCTACCGATGCCTGCAAGGGCACCGTTATCGCCGCTTTTGATGATATTACAACGTTAAATCTCGCCAAGCGGGTAGGAATCCAAATAGGAACAATAAACAGAGGCATCATTATCGTAGAAAACGACGGTCGCCTCAACATCTGCTTCTAGGTACCAGGTACGTACCTGGTACCTTGTACACATATCCACATTTACACAGATTGTGGATAAGTGATTTTCTTTGCTAACTACAGCGTCCTGAAAAGATTTCCACAGGGCAATGGTTGATAACTTCGCAAAAAAACGGTATTATATGTAAGCAAGTATTTGTACATTCCGCGTTCTTTCAGCACATTGCCGATCGACGAGTCGGCGCCCCTCGTACCTTCACTGTACTGGGCCGAAGCCCGTAAATCTCACGGACATCGGTTCTAAGCTTTGACTTGACCCCCGTCTCCGATCTTCATCGGGACACAAGAAATCAAAAACCAAATCAAAACCTCGTCGGTGCACTCTCCGCCCTCAAAAAGGGAAATATACGGGTCTTCTGATCCGTTAGGAGTACCACCAGGGTTTGGTCGAAGCAGCAGTCCTTTTCTCAAGCCTAGATGAAAAGGTGTCCACATCGTAAAGGAAAAACTCCGCATCCCGCGGAACTCGCGCTGGCCTAGCCACGCACTCCTCTCACGAAACAGACCCCCCGTCCAGGCCTAAAGCCGCGAAGCCATATTTGCGCACTATGCATTAGGGCCACCCGCGGCTTTTCGATTTGCGCGAATACTTGCTTAAACCCAAGTATCCCGATAAACTACCACCGATATGACTGAAGAACAGATTGGTAACTACAAAGAACGTCTTCTTGAGGAAAAAACTCGCCTCGAACAGGAGTTGGAAGACTTGGGTTCCAAAGATCCCAATAAACCGGACGCCGCCTATCCAGAATCCGGCGGGAATTCGGAAGACGATAATGCGGCCGAGGTCACGGAATACGTTGACGAACTTTCGATTGAGGCGCGATTGGAAACGGAATTACGCGACGTAAAAAAGGCATTGAAATCAATAGATGAGGGGACTTACGGCGTTTGCAAATACTGCAAAAAAGAAATCGACATAAAGAGACTGGACGCGAGACCGGCGTCATCGAGCTGTATCGAATGCAAGAAGCTCCTCACGCAAGAGATGTGATAGGGAATCGCGGAAGAGGCGTTGTTATTTCGATTGCCACCTTGAATATCCTGGTGATTTTGGACAGAATTACTAAATATACTTTTATCAATAATCCCGCTCTTCGCGGGAAGTTTTTTTTAGGAGGGACCCTCCAAACAATCGAACATCGCAATTACGGGATCATCGCGAACATCCCCATTCCTTTTGCCGGAATCATGATCGCAACGTTCGCCGCAATCGCGTTGATAGGTTTTGGACTTCTCCGCGCTTGGCGTGAAAAATCCATGCGAATGGCATTTCCTTTGCTTTTGATTCTAGGTGGCGCGATCGGAAATCTCTGGGACCGTATACAATACGGCTACGTATACGATTGGCTACTTCTTTTCGGAAGATCCGCCATCAACATCGCGGACGCAGCGATATTTATTGGTATTATTTTGTACGTAGTAGGACAAAAAAATACAAAATCAACAACCGGCGCTATTGACAGTATTCCAAAAACAACGTAGCGGTATATATAGGTACGGACTAGGACTCACTATCTATGTCCGCAACAGTTCTCACATCTTCAATACTTGGAATTGAGGGCCATCCTGTGCATGTCGAGTGCGACATTTCGCCAGGACTTCCGGCTTTCAATGTGGTTGGGTTACCGGATACTGCCGTGCAAGAAGCGCGTGAACGCGTTCGAAGCGCGATGCGTCATTCGGAAATTTCGTTTCCACGAACGAGAGTTACGATTAATCTCGCACCGGCGGATCTCCGCAAATACGGAACGGGATTCGATCTCCCGATTGCCGTCAGCATCCTCGTGGCGCACGGAGATCTTCCGGATGATGAAAAAAATCGCCGTTTACTCATCGGTGAACTTGCGCTGGACGGCCGGCTTCGCGCGGTTCCGGGCGCTCTTTCTACTGCTCTGCTTGCAAAAGACGAGGGCGTGGAAGAGCTCATCGTTCCTGTTGGGAATGCCCAAGAGGCATCCCTCGTCAGCGGCATTCGCATACACGGCGCCACGTCTCTCGGTGACGTTGTTCGGCATATTTCCGGGACTTCCCCAATACCAACGTATTCGCGAGAGATCGCGGATGATACGCCGGTGCTAAATCGTGATTTTGATTTTGGAAGTATACGCGGACAGGAACATGTGAAGCGCGCTCTCGAAATAGCGGCTGCCGGCGGTCATAATATTTTGTTAAACGGTCCGCCTGGCGCTGGAAAAACTTTGCTCGCAAAAACTTTCCGCACGATCCTTCCATCTCTTTCGCAAGACGAGACCCTCGAGGTGACGAGATTACATTCAATTGCGGGGACGTTGCCTAAAGACGGCGTAATGCGCGTCAGGCCGTTTCGATCGCCGCATCATTCGGCGAGCAGCGCCTCGCTGATAGGCGGAGGCACTATTCCAAAACCCGGAGAGATATCCCTTGCGCACCGCGGCGTTCTCTTTTTGGATGAATTTCCCGAGTTTCCTCGCCACGTACTTGAAACGCTGCGCCAACCGCTAGAAGACGGGATGGTAACCGTTGCTCGCGCGCACGGCACCGTAACATTTCCCGCGAGATTCCTTCTTGTAGCCGCAATGAATCCTTGTCCGTGCGGGTTCGCAACTGATCCGGATCAGGAATGCGTTTGCTCGCCCATGCAAATGGCGAAATATCGAAAAAGACTTAGCGGACCGCTCCTTGATCGAATCGACCTTCTGATCGAAGTTCCAAAAGTTCCACCCAATCGTCTCGTCTCACTCGAAGAAGGAGAGTCGTCCGCGGCAGTGAGAGCGCGGGTTCAGGCGGCGCGCGAGCGCCAATCGTCTCGCATCGCGGAAACTCGTGTCGTCACTAACGCCGAACTCACAAGCGACCATGTGCGGCGGTTCGTAAAACTGAATCCGTCAGCAGGAGATATCCTTGAAAAAGCCGTGAGCCGATACAAATTGTCGGCTCGCGCGTACTTTCGGACGATAAAAGTGTCACAAACCATCGCCGATCTGGCCGGAAGCGACACGATTTGTGACGCGCACGTGAATGAAGCGCTATGCTATCGAGAGCTTGCCACAAGGGTAAATTAGACCTTGAAGAATTGCCTAGGTTGAGCAATAATATCGACCATCCGTTGACCGAACCGCATAATTTTGGTAACGTTTTTTGACCCAAATTTCGCGTTCCTTCCTATAACCGAGAATGAGCCTGGCCGTTCGACCGGCAGAATCAAAAGCAATGACCGACCGCTCGCGTCTCGTCGAAGAGGACCATATTCAATACAATATCAAACAATTAGCAACCAAAGCCGCGATCGTTTTCTTTCGTGCGATCCGGGTACTGAAAAAAGGCGCTGAGCGCGCGTTTCAGTATATTGCGAAATACCTGACGCCGGTCGGATCTTTTTTTCTGCGCACGTTCGCGGTTCCTATTTATCGCATCATCATCTTGGCACGACTCCGATTCCGCCGAACCGTAATGCCTTCACGCGGCTTCGCACTCTTTTTCGTAAGCAACAAATATCTTTTTCATGTTGTTCTCGGAGCTGCCGGCGCAGCCACGCTCTTGCTTAACCTTCGAGCCGGAAGCGCTCAGGCGCAAGACGTTGGACAAAACAGTCTTCTCTACGCGCTCGCCACCAACTCGGAAATCGAAATAGTGCAGGAAGTTGCGCGTGAAGAAGAACCGACCCATGCCATGTATGCAGAACCTGGGACTCTGGTCGCCGTGCCTCATATAGACTTTGACTACGGCGAAGAAGAACAAGTCGCCAGCATATCTATTCCAGGAACGATCAGTGCCGTGGGGCAAGTTGATACGACCGAAGGACCGAGTGCGCCGCGAACAAAGACCGAAGTCTACGTCGTTGAACAGGGAGATACGCTGGCTTCCATCGCGCACCAATTCGGAGTCAACGTAGGAACCATTCTTTACAGCAATTCACTTTCGGAACGGCAATACATCCGTCCCGGCGACTCGCTAAAAATCCCTCCGGTATCCGGAGTTCTCGTGGCAATCAAAAAGGGAGACACTATTTCCAAGCTCGCTAAAAAATACGAAGGCAGCGAAGCGGAAATTCGCGACTTCAATATGATTCAGGATGAGACTTCGTTGGCGATCGGAACCGAAATCATGATCCCGAACGGAAAAATACCGCAACCTGAACAAACTTTCTTGGCAGTCTCCGGGCGCTCTCAAGAACCTACGGCCAGCGCCAACATCAAATCAACAAAAAAACCGGCGAATGCCGATACCGGCAGTCTCGCAAAGACAAAGTTGCTTTGGCCGACTACAGGCCATGCCATCACGCAGTACTACGGATGGCGTCACACGGGATTGGACATTGACGGTAACTTAACATCGCCGCTTTACGCCGCTTACGACGGAGTTGTGACGACAGCCGGTTGGAATTCCGGCGGATATGGATTACAGATACTAATAAAACACCCGAATGGGGTGGTCACGCGTTATGCGCACTCGTCAAAACTTTTCGTTAAAATCGGCGACCAGGTTACTCGCGGACAAGTCATCGCCATGATGGGATCAACGGGACGATCCACCGGATCTCACCTCCACTTTGAAGTCTACATGAATGGAAAAAGAGTAAATCCGCTGGGATATATAAGGTAGGGGCGGGCTTGTCCCGCCCTGATTCGGTCACCCGACCGAATCGCATTAAAGCATCCGCCGTCGCTGGTACGTCAACCGAGGAGGGCGGGAGAACCCCGCCCCTACGGGATCGCAAACGGCGGATTCCCAACATCCGAATATTAATGCACAGGCAGCACAGGCAAGGCGCATTGACAATGCGTCCTTTTTGTACTATGTTGCTCCTTCCGCACATTCCTAAAACAACACACATGAGGTGAGTGTGAAACACATCGAACAACTGATCTCGCAACTGAACGCGGTCCCCGAAGGGTGCCCGGATCTCGCGCTTATTTCACAAATGGCGCAAGCCATATCACGCATCGATGCGCCGCGAGGAATCCGGCTCATCTCCTCGTTACGGAGCGAGTCCGTTGCGGCGCAAGTGTGCCTCTTGATCATCTCGATCTTCTACGAACGCGGCGCTCCTGGTCTCGGACGAATTTACGCGGATGCGTTTGAGATCGTTACGCGCGACTCCGACGAAATCATGCCGTGCTTCGGTCACATACATCTGGCCGGCCTGACGCAACGGAGCGACTATCTGGAAGG
>JBBTQP010000070.1:0-3036 GCA_038065635.1 Patescibacteria group bacterium
AAATGCAAATCTCTCCCATCGACTTTTGGGGAGTGGAGTGGTGGTACTGGATGAAGGAGAAGCAAGGGCATCCGGAGTTCTGGGAGGAGGCAAAGGGATTCTTTACGAAGTAGGGGCGGGGTTCTCCCGCCCTGTTACGGTTACCAAACCGAACGATTCGTTCATGCAAACAGGGGAGGGCGGGGAAACCCCGCCCCTACAGCAATAATACAAAAATCAATACGGGACGCGTCGTATTCCGACGTCGGACGTCGGAAAAATCGGATGTTGGACGTCCGAAATGGGCCGCTGTGGAGGGCGGGAAAACCCCGCCCCTACGATACCGAACTAAAAATTTATACGGCCCAAGTCGTCCTAGATTGACACGGCGTACTTTTTTTGCTAAGGTCGCGTAGCACATCGACAATAAGAGGGAGAGACATGAATCTACTCGAAACGCTCATCGGTATCGCGGATACGTTTGTCTTCGACTTCGACGGCACGCTCGTCGATAGCGTTCCGTATGAGGAAGTACTGAAGGACGTCGCATTCATCGCTGGTTTTTCGTACGACCAGCTGTACGCTCGGTACAAGGATCAGTGGAACGGACTTGATGAAGCCGAGGCATTCCACCTCACGCTCGTCGACAAACAGAGTGCGCGTAAGATCCGCGCCGCGTATCGTCTGTTCAAAGCGTCGAAAGAGCGGCTCGAACCGCTTCCGAAAACGGTCAAGATTCTCGTCCGTCTGCGCGAAGCCGAACGGCGACTCATCTGCTGGACGCGTGGCGATGAGCGATTGCAGCGTCTGGCGGTTCGCCGTTCCGGGCTCGAACAGTTCTTCGATCGCGTCATCGTTCCTCCCGTCAAGACACGTGAGACGGTCCATGACATGCTCCTGCACGTCACCAACGGTGCAAAATTCGTTCTCATCGGCGACATGTACGATCAGGACATCGTGCCCGTTGAAGGTCTTGCAGACAGGCGCGTGTGGATCTACGGATCCAAGGCGAACAGCTATTGCACGACGAAGGCCGAGCCGGCTCCTGACATCATCGCGATCCGCGCGTTCGCGGATCTCTTGAAACCCGCCGCGTGACCTCATTTATCCTGGTAACATTCGGCACTGGGAAAAGGTGGACGCTCCTCGCGTCGTCGCGAGCTCCTACGGGTTGCGGATCGGAATACAGCGATAGTCACTCCAACCACCTCAGGGTGGTTTTTTCTTTACGTATCAATTGTTGACAGTTGCTCATTTTTCGAGTATTCTCCGCGAACTGTATGGATCTCCGAAACATTGCGATCATCGCTCACGTTGACCACGGGAAAACGACTCTCGTGGATTCTTTGCTTAAGCAATCGGAGACTTTTAGCGAAAAGGGATTGGAAGGGGAGACCATCATGGACTCCAACGAACTCGAACGCGAGCGGGGGATTACGATTTTCTCTAAAAACGCCGCCGTCGCTTACAAGGGTGTAAAAATCAATATCGTTGACACACCGGGCCACGCGGACTTCGGCGGAGAGGTTGAGCGCATCATGAATCTCGTTGACGGCGCCTTGCTTCTCGTGGACGCAAAAGAGGGACCAATGCCGCAGACTCGATTCGTGCTGAAAAAGGCGATCGCGGCAGGCCACCGCATCATCGTAGTCATAAACAAGATAGACAAACCGGACGCGCGACCGGACTGGGTTTTGAATCAAACTTTCGATCTTTTTGTTACGCTCGGTGCGAGCGATCGACAAACGGATTTCCCGGTGATTTACGCTTCGGCAAAACAAGGAAAAGCCGGCTACACGGAAAATCTCGCGGAAATGACGAACGTTATTCCGCTTTTTGATACGATCGTAAAAGAGATTCCGGCCCCCACGGCAGACGTAAACGCACCACTGCAAGTTTCCGTTGCAAACGTAAGCTACGATAATTACAAAGGAAAAACCGCCATCGGACGAATTGTTCGCGGAACTCTAAAACCCGGTGCTGTGGCATGGATCAACCGCGACGGAGTTACGGCGCAGGCAAAAGTGACAAGCGTCATGGTTTTTGATGGCATGTCCAAAAAAGAGGTTCCTGAGGCGGAAGCTGGTGAGATCGTGGCGTTCGCCGGAATCGAAGGAATAAATATAGGCGAGACGATCGCGGATCTGAACGCGCCAGAAGCTTTGCCGGTCATGAAAATCGAGGAGCCCACGGTTAAAATGACTTTCGGCGTGAACACCTCGCCGTTCAGCGGTAAGGAAGGACAGTTCACTACTTCGCGCAACATCAAAGAACGTCTGGAACGCGAATTGCAAAACGACGTCGCGCTCCGCGTCGAAGCAGGTACAGGTTCGGAAAGTTTCACGGTTTCAGGTCGCGGCGAACTTCACCTTGCGATTCTCATCGAGAAAATGCGACGCGACGGTTTTGAGCTTCAAGTTTCACGACCGCAAGTCATCTTCAAAGAAGAAAATGGGGAAAAGACAGAACCGTTCGAGGAAGTCTCGATCGAAGTCCCGGAAAATCTTTCCGGTTCTGTGATGGAAAAACTCGGCAAACGCCGTGGAGAATTGAAGGACATGAGATCAGAAAACGGTATTTCATATTTGGAATTCGTCATTCCTACGCGCGGACTTATCGGATACAGAAACGAATTCATGATCGATACAAAAGGGCTTGGAATAATCAACGCGTTGTTTCTCGGATATCGAGAGTTCGCAGGAGAAATCGGATCGTCAGCCCACGGATCCATTATCTCGTTCGAGACAGGTGAAACCAATTCGTACGGAATGCAAGCGGCGCAAGAACGTGGACAATTATTTCTAGCACCGGGCGTAGCGGTTTACGAAGGAATGATAGTTGGCCAAAACGCAAAAGCCGAAGACCTTGTTGTAAACGTCTGTAAGGAAAAGCGTCTCTCGAACATGCGCTCAAAAGGGGATGGAGTTGCGGCAGGGTTGGACACGCCGCGACTTATGACGCTCGAAGAAGCTCTGGAATATGTGGGAGATGATGAGTTGGTGGAGGTTACTCCAAAAAATATCAGACTGAGAAAGGTTTTGCTGAAGGAATTTGAAA
>JBBTQP010000071.1:0-13005 GCA_038065635.1 Patescibacteria group bacterium
CCTAATACTCTAAACCCTCTTCTTTCTCCTACTCCAATTATTCCAAGTAACCAACATCGGCGCTGCTATAAAAATCGAAGAATATGCACCAGTCGCGATACCCACGATGAGCGCCAAAGAAAAATCCCGAATTGAAACGCCACCAAAAAGGAAAACGGCTACGAGAGCGAGCAACGTTGTTAATGTCGTGTTAAGCGAACGAGGCAGAGTCTGTCTCACCGAATTTTCAACTATGACCTCGAAATCCCCCGTGCTCCTCTGCAAGTTTTCTCGTACGCGATCAAGCACGACAATGGTATCGTTAATCGAATATCCCATGATCGTCAGAATAGCGGCTATAAACGGCGTACCGATTTCCGCGCCATATATTTTACCTAGAATCGCAAAAAGTCCTACAGGCAGAATTATGTCGTGAAATGCGGTGGTGATTGTTATGACGCCGTATTTCCATGCAGCGATGGGCGCTGATACTTTTTTGAACGCCCACGCGATATAGATTAGGATCGATATGAATATCAAAACGAGAGCGAAAATGGATTTGTTCCGCAGCTCTCTTCCGATGGACGGTCCGAAAGACGTGAACTGCAATTCGTTTACGTCTCCGAAGCGTTCTCGCAAAGCTTTTAACACGGCCTGGTGGGAATCCTCATCAAGCGCCGCTAGCCGGACGTTAATGTCTTTTTCGCCCACCGGTTGAACCGTCATTGATCCAAGATTAAGTGACGCGAGCGATTGTTCAACTTCAAGAGGAGCCGGCGCTTTTTCGAATCTTGCAGAAAGAAATGAACCGCCGGTGAAATCGATCCCGAATTTTAGACCGAAAACCGCGACGGCCAGAATTGATCCGCCTACGACTATTCCGGAAAATGCGTACCAAACTTTGCGTAATTTGATTATTGACATACGTTTCATTCTTTAGGCGGTTTACGACCAGGGAAAAGCCACGGCGTATTTTGGATCACCCCGTATGCCGAAAGGAAACGAAATACGGTTCTCGTAGCTACAACGGCGGAAAACATTGAAAGCATGACACCGATGGCGAGGGTAAGCGCAAATCCTTTGATGACGGATGACGTGAACCAGTACAAAGCGGCGCATGAGATGAGCGTTGTGAGGTTTCCGTCGCGAATAGATGGCCATGCGCGGACGAACGATTCTTCAAGCGCGTTTCGAAGCGTCTTTCCAAGTGCGAGTTCTTCCTTCAATCTCTCAAAAATCAGAACATTCGCGTCGACAGCCATACCCACTGACAAAATGAAACCTGCGATTCCGGAAAGCGTAAGCGTGACAGGGAGTAATTTGAATATCGCCAAGGAAATCGCGACGTACAATCCAAGAGTTACGACCGCGATCAATCCTGCGAATCTGTAAAATAGGATCATGAAGAGAGCGACGAGAAGAAGTCCGTACATCGCGGCTTTCAGCGATGAGTTTATCGAATCCTGTCCAAGAGTCGGTCCCACGGACTGCTGCGCGATTAGCGTAATCGGAACGGGCAATGCGCCGGCGTTCAAACGCTGCGCCAACAATTTCGCTTCTTGAATACTGAAACTTCCGGTGATTACGGCCTGTCCGCCGGGAATTTCGCTATTCACCGTCGGGATTGAAATCGGTTGTCCATCAAGAAAGATAGCCACCGGTTTCCCTATATTCCTTCTCGTGATGTCAGCAAAAAGTTTTGTGCCTTCATCGTCGAACTGCAACGTAACCTGCGCGCTTCCGCCGAATTGATCGAAGTCGAGTTGCGAGCGTTTGAGATTTCTTCCGGTAAGTTCCGTATTATTCCACTCTTCCGGCGGAGGAACTATATCGGATTCTTGAATTTTCTTGAAAAACGCGGCGCGAACGCGAACGTCTTTCAGCGGTCGTTCGTCTTGTTTGAAGATAAGATGGTAACCGAATTGCGTTTCCACAATGTCGGAGATCTGCCCTTTCGCCAAAGCGAACGCGGGATTTTCGAATTCCGTAACCATGACGTTTTTCCCAAACCAGCCGAGATCTCCGCCGCTTTCCGACGCTCCGGGTTCTTGCGAATATTTTTTCGCTAGCTCGACGAAATTTTCCGGCGTTACTTGTTTCTTTATTTCCTCAATTCGCGCATTGGCCGCCTCTTTTGTGGTCGTGGAATTACTCGCGACAGCTCCTGAAAAAGAAATCAGGAGGTGTGATCCTTGCATTTCGCTACCAGCGTCTTTTTCTTCTTCAACTTTCGCCACGATATTGTAGGAAGGTGTTTCGATGACGCCAATGTGCACACTCCCAACCAAATCCTGTTTTACAACCTCGTAAATATCGGCAAACTGCGGCGCGTCTTTGATAAAACCAAGATCACCGCCCTTCGCTTTCGTAGTGTCTTCTTGCGAAACTTCTTTG
Organism: Patescibacteria group bacterium; assembly: GCA_038065635.1. Lineage (GTDB taxonomy): Bacteria > Patescibacteriota > Patescibacteriia > 2-12-FULL-60-25 > 2-12-FULL-60-25 > JAHJFW01. The sequence continues at coordinate 2,374 of JBBTQP010000071.1, forward strand.
ACGAGCTGCTCAAAATCATTCGGCGCGGCAATTCCACTTGTCAACGCCGCTTGCGCCGAAGTCATTGACGCGTCATTTGTTTCCTTCATCTTCTTTCGCTCATCATCCGTCAATTGCCGCGCTGGTTCGTCGTTCTGTTCTTTGAATTCCAAAATTGGAGTTTCGCCGATGAGCTTGATTGCCTGGTTGATATCGCGAATTCCCGCGAGCTCGACTGAAACACGCCACTCGTCCCCCGCCTTCGCGGTTTGCACGAGCGGTTCCGAAACTCCGAGAGTATTCACGCGGCGTTCGATGACGTCGCGCACGCCATCTATTGAAGCGCTTTGTTCGGAACCTGTGATTTTCGACACGTCAGCCGAGTATTCAAGGCGTGATCCGCCTTGTAAATCCAATCCCAAAACGAACGGAAGATTTATCGGCGACAAATTCAAATGAAACGCAGTGTTCGCCTGTCCTATCAGCCAATTGACCGGCGAGGGATAGGCTATCGCCGCCGTGACGAGGACTATCGCCAAAAGCAACCACATACGGCGAATAACGCCCTTTCGGTTCATCCCCGCTTTTCCGGAATACGGTGTATTCATATTGATCGCGCCAAGTTTAGCCGAGTGCGGGGTGTAATGCAAGGCATCAAACAGCGTCAAGCATCGCGCTATGAAAAATAACTTATCGAAGCGAGGACTGTCCGAGCGCAGCGAGTTCCGCAGCGAGATAAGTTATTTTTCATAGCGCGATGCATATTTGCATAAAGTGTTCTATTGAACGCTACCGTGACACTTTTTATACTTCTTCCCACTCCCGCAAGGACACGCATCGTTTCTCCCCGCATCTTTGAATCTCGGATCACGTTCTGGTGCGGGCGCATTACCATGCGCCCCTACGTCCTGCGCGGTCTTTGCTGGTCCCTGAAACTGGAGATTACCACGCGATCCAATACGACCGAGTTCTTGCTCGGCAATCTGGCGCGCGATTTTAACTTTGAAAATTCCGTGCACGACCTGCTTGTCTATTAGCGCGAGTAATTCGTGGAAGAGTCGGTACGCCTCGCGTTTGTATTCAACGAGAGGATCTCGCTGACCGTATCCTTGAAGACTGACGGCGCGACGGAGATGGTCGATAGCGTCCAAATGTTCGATCCACAAATCATCGGTGGCGCGAAGAAGTAACGCCTTCTCGATCTCCCCCATCAATCCGTTGTCGCCGACGTCTTGTTCGATTTTTTCATACGCCTCGCGAGCAAGGGCGACGCTTCGTTCGATGATCGACGATCGCGCTTTTATAACATCATTTTGCGATTCAAGTCCGACAGGAAGCTCGTTGATACCTTTCTCTATCCCGATCTCCTGCGGAAACATTGCGTGCAAATTCTTCTGAATGTCGCCGATTTCCCAAGTCGACATATCCTCTGCCGCAGTGTGATACGAAACTATCTGCTCAATCTCGCGATCAGCCGCTTCGATCACCATGTTTTTTAACGGGCGCTCTCCTTCATGCGAAGCTTCTTTGGCTCGCGAGAGTATATCCCTACGACGCTTATAGATGACGGTGCGATGCTTGTTCAAAACGTCGTCGTATTCAAGAAGATGTTTGCGGATGTCGAAATTGTGACCTTCGACTTTTCCTTGCGCGGACTCTATGGCGCGGGACAAAATGCTATTTTCGATTGCTTCGTCATCCGGAACGCGCAGGAAATCCATGCGAGCTTTCATTTTTTCCGATCCAAAAATACGCATGAGATCGTCATCCATTGAAACGTAAAACTGCGTTGTTCCAGAATCTCCCTGACGACCCGCGCGACCGCGAAGCTGGTTGTCGATGCGGCGGCTTTCGTGGCGTTCAGTACCAAGCACGTGCAAACCTCCCAGAGCTCGGACTTCTTCCGCTTCTTCCGGAGTCGGAGGATTTCCTCCCAAAATAATATCGACTCCGCGTCCGGCCATGTTCGTCGCGACCGTCACCGCGCCTTTTCTACCTGCCTGTGCAATGTATTCTCCTTCGCGTTCGTGATTCTTCGCGTTGAGAAGATTGAACGGGATTCCTTCTTGACGAAGAAGTTCTGCGAGCACTTCGTTCTTTTCGATTGATGCGGTTCCCACGAGAACCGGCTGTCCGATATTTCTTCGCTCCTTGATTTCGCGAACCACAGCCATGAATTTTCCAGCTTCTGTTTTATAAACACGATCCGGCAAATCTTTTCGTCCCGAAGTTTTATTTGTTGGAATCGACAAAACTTCAAGCTTATAAATCTTGTGAAACTCTTCCGCTTCCGTAGCGGCGGTTCCAGTCATACCGGCGAGTTTTCCGTACAAGCGAAAATAATTCTGAAACGTAATCGTCGCCATGGTGACGGATTCGCGTTGGATCGGAACGTGTTCCTTGGCCTCGATCGCCTGATGCAACCCCTCGGAATAGCGTCGCCCAACCATGAGACGTCCGGTGAATTCGTCGACGATTAACACCTCGCCGTCCTTCACAACGTAATCGCGATCTATTTTGAACAACGCGTGAGCGCGGAGTGCTTGCTCAAGGTGATGCACCATTTTCACTCCGCCTTGTGCGTATAAGTTATCCACACCAAGCCAACCTTCCATTTTAGTAATACCGGCTTCCGTGAGCATGGCTGTGCGTAACTTTTCATCCACTTCGTAGTCGGTTTTTATTTCCAAGCGTGGAACAAGTTCTGCAAAACGATAATAAAGTTCAGCCGGTTCTTCGGCAGGCGCTGAAATAATAAGAGGAGTTCGCGCTTCGTCGATCAAGATTGAATCCACTTCGTCAACGATGGCGTAATTCAATTCGCGCTGAACCATGTCCTCGAGTCGAGGCACCATGTTGTCGCGAAGATAATCAAAACCGAATTCGTTGTTGGTTCCGTATGTTACGTCCGCCGCGTACGCCTCTTGTCGCGAAACCGGCTTTAAATAATCCATGTCAACCTTATACACTCCCGTGGCGTCGCGAATTTCGTCGTGCTCCGGTTCGCTCTTGAAAGACGGGTCATACAAAAATCCGCTTTCGTGCTGAATACACGCGATGGAAATGCCGAGCGAATGAAACACCTGCCCCATCCAAACCGTATCGCGTCTGGCAAGATAATCGTTTACGGTGACAAGATGCGAGCCCTTTCCCGTAAGCGCGTTTAGATATAGAGGAGCGACGGCGGTAAGAGTTTTTCCTTCACCGGTCCGCATTTCAGCGATCCACCCGCGATGCAAAGCGACTCCTCCGATAAGCTGAACGTCATACTGCCTTTGTCCGAGCATTCTCCGTGACGCTTCCCGCGCAACTGCAAAAACCTCCGGAAGGAGTTCATCGAGAGATTCACCTTGCCCGAGCCGTTCTTTGAATTCCGCCGTCTTCAGTTTCAGCGCTTCTGGTGAAAGCGTCTGGATAGAAGGTTCCAGCGCGTTTATCTTCAAAACGATCGGTTCCAGTTTCTTAATTTCACGAACGTTTGGGTCGCCAAAAATCTTGCTTATAAAGCTCATAGTAGTGCGCCAAGCTTACGCGTAAACGCTTTGTTTATCAATACTCTGTCTCATCCGCTCAAAAAAAACGCGAACTCGCATAATTATGATGAAGGCGAGGACTGTTTGAGCGAAGCGAGTTCCGCAGCCGAATCAAAATTATGTGAGTTCGCGTTTTGCTCCTTTTATCTCTCCTGTTCCCGTTCTTTTCGCTGTGCCAACGTTTCGCGCAAATGATCCTTTACTTTATCGATTGCCTTGTACATATCCTCTGCCGTGCGCTCGACTTTTAACAAAGCCCCTGGAACATCAACGCTGACAGAACACGTATAAACCTCGCCTTTATTATGATGCGTTGTCTCCAAACCCACATGCACGTCGATCTGCATGATCTTTTCAGCGAACTTCTCGAGAGAAGTAAACTTTTCTTCGATGTATTGTCTAAGGGCTGGCGTCAAATCCATGCCCACGGCGCGTATATTGATTGTCATAGCCCATTAACTGTACCTCGTCCTCCAAAAGAATGCCAAGGTCGTCGCGGACCTTCATTTTTACGAGAGAAGAGAGCGCAATTACGTCCTGCGCTTTCGCTCCGCCGAGATTGACGAGAAAATTTCCGTGAGTAGAGCTTATCTGCGCGTTTCCGATCTTTGTTCCTTTGAGTCCGAGAAGATCGATGAGCCATCCTGCGGAAATTCTTTTTTGCTTTAGCATGGCTTCGGGAATTTCTTCTGCGCGAGTTCGTAATTTTTCCAACGCGGATTCATCCTCGTATTCAAAATTCTTGAAGAGACATCCTGCGCTAAATTCTCCTTGCGGTTGCGACGCTTTGCGCTTTTGCATAATCTCGCTCATGAGCGCGAGAGACTGTTCGCGATTTCCAGGAGTTAGGCGAAGCGTAGTTTCGATGATGACGTGCGGTTCGTGTTTAAACCTACTGTCGCGGTATCCGAATCGACAATCTGCATTCGTGTAGATCGCAGAGTGTTTCGATTTACGATCGTAAACTGAAACGTTTTCCACAACATCCTTCATCTCCCCGCCAAAACATCCTGCGTTTCCATACAACGCGCCGCCGATCGTCCCCGGAACTCCGACTCCCCATTCAAATCCCGCGAGTCCCGCTTCGGCCGCGGCATGAGCGACGATTCCCATAGGGATTCCGGCCGCAGCGATCACTCGCCCTCCTTCAACGCGGCACGATCTATCCGCCGCCTGAATCACAACTCCATCATATCCTTCATCAGAAACTAGAAGATTTGAACCGCCGCCGATTACAACGAACGGGATCGCGTTCGCCTCCGCAGTTTCAATCATGCGAAGCAAGCCAGCATTGGTAGACGCAACAGAATAAACACGCGCCGGTCCACCAATTTTAAGCGACGTATGCGCGGACATGAGTTCGTCACGTTTCGCGGATGGAAACGCGGAGAGGAATGCTGTGATTTGTTGTTCAGTCATATCAATCCCTTTCGTATTTCCGCGTCGATATCCCCCGCTCCCATAAAAATCACAACGTCCTTTGGCGAAATTATCTCCATTGTCCGCTTCACAGACTCAGCCGGATTCGGCGCGTATTCGACGGTACGCGTCACGCCGCGATCCGCGTCATGTCGGACGATGGCTTCAAGCAAATCGTGCGAGGATATTTCCTTATCCTTATCCTCGTCGCGTCCGGCTACTTCGTAGATTTCGCAAAGAACGAGGAGATCTGCCGCGTCAAAAGAAGTTACAAAATCAAGAAACAAGCTACGCGTGCGATTGCGATGATGTGGCTGGAAACACAAAACCACGCGACGGCCAGGAAACGCTTCGTGCGCAGCTGCAAGAGTTGCCGCGACGGCCGTTGGATGATGGCCGTAGTCGGAAAAAATTGACGCCTCGCGAACTTCCGCAAGACGTTCGAACCGACGCCAGATCCCCGTGAAACCTTTTAGAGATAATGCGATGGCATCGTCTGACGCGCCAAGCTCTTTCGCCATAAGCGCGGCGCCGGTCGCGTTCATACGGTTGAATACACCGTGGACGGAGAGCGGATATTTTACGAGATTTTCTTCTGATCCGAATTTTATTATTTTGCATCCGCGTCCTTCAAGCGCAGACTGCTCCGTTTCAATTAGACGCGAGAGTCGCGGATCCGACGTGTTCACGACCACAATCCCATTTTCTTTCACCTGTCCGACCAACTCATGAAATGACGCGATCACCGCATCGATATTTCTAAAAGTATCCGTGTGATCAAGTTCGAGATTGTTTAGAACGACGCCTTGCGGATGAAACTCCAAAAAGTGACGAGCGTACTCATCGCCTTCGATGACGAATAAATCGGACTTCCCAATGCGAAGGTTTCCGTCTGGAAAAGAAGGGACCTTGCTTCCAACTATTACGGTCGGATCCAATCCTGCTTTTTCCAAAATAAGACCGAGCATTGCCGTGGTCGTGCTTTTTCCATGAGTTCCTGTGACCAGAATCGTTTGCGCGTTCTCAAACCATTTTCCCAAAAAAGAAAAGTTCGTCATCTCCGGAATCTTTCGCTCCGCCGCTGCCATGCGTTCCTTATTCAGCACTGGCGCGGCGGAAGTTGTAATAACGAGATCACAGTCGAACGGTACGTTTTCTGCGGACTCTCCGATTTTGATCGTTGCTCCACGAGACGCGAGAATTTCCGTTTGATCGCTCGCGACAAGATCCGAACCGGATACACGCACGCCGGCAGAGATGAGCAGTTTCGCAACCGCGCTCATGTTTATTCCGCCGACGCCGATAAAATGGACGGACTTTATTTCGTGAACATTCATAACCGATAGACTACGGGAAACGCGCGAATCCGACAATATAAAACACAACCCCCGAGCCGTTCAGATGGAACAGTCGGGGGCCGAGTCAGACGAAAAGGAGAAGTTGGTTTGGCCGTTTTGGATCAACGGCCGGTTCGCGGCGCCGCGGCTTGGCGGCGGGTTTGAGTGGACGCGCGGCCGCGACGGCTGCGCGAAGGTTGCTGTGCGTGCACTCCTTCGGGAGCGTCGAGAGAGCGCAAATCTTTTCCCACAGCCCTTTGGGCATGGCCATGAAACGGCCGTGGTCGAAGTTCCTCATGCCAACGAAACGCCTGAAGGTATCCATCGCCCTCCAATCGCTTTTAGCAGGGAACGTCGCGTACATCGCCGCTCTCTTGAACAAACTACCCTCGTGGACGACGAGCTTTTCGCACTTCGCCCTGGCTTCCATCGCGCGAACGCGAGAGCCATAGAACTCATACAGATCAACGATGCGATAGAGTCCCATCGCCTCCCTCCTTGTTATTTAGAGAATGTGCATTTTTACTAACACCAAAATATCACAAAATCACCATTTTGTCAACCATCTTTGTCCTCAATTTTCCGCAATTGCAAAAACAAAAATCAACGCCTATGATATGCGAATGATTACACATACATATCTCTCAAAAGAAGATCCTGAAATCGCGGGTCTTATCGCCGAAGAAGACGAGCGCCAACGAACTGGTCTCGAACTTATCCCGTCTGAAAATCACGCGTCGCCGGCCGTCATGGAGGCCCTGGCTACGACCTGTGGCGATAAATACGCCGAAGGGTATCCTGGCCGCCGCTACTACGCCGGGAACAAGGTGGTAGATAAAATCGAAAACCTCACACGTGACCGTGCAAAAAGTCTCTTTGGTGTTCCATACGTGAACGTCGAACCTTATTCAGGAAGCCCTGCGAATTTGGCGGTTTACGTCGCGACGTGCACGCCAGGAGATACCATCATGGGACTTGACCTTCCAAGCGGAGGACACCTGACGCACGGCTGGAAAGCGTCCGTCACCTCGCAATTTTGGAAAAGCGTCCCCTACCACACGGATGCTCGTGGGTTAATCGACATGGATGAAGTAGGCCGCTTGGCGCGCGAGCACAAACCAAAACTCATTTGGTGCGGCGCGACAGCCATGCCGCGCGTCATTGATTTTGAACCGTTCGCCAAAATCGCGGACGAGGTAGGGGCGTATTTGGTCGCCGACATTTCCCACATTGCCGGTCTCATAGTTGGAGGGCAACATCCGAGTCCTATATCGCACGCGCATCTTGTAACGACAACGACGCACAAAACGCTCCGTGGCCCGCGTGGCGCAATTATTATGGTAACTGAAAAAGGAATTCTAAAAGATCCCGACCTTGCAAACAAAGTAGATCGCGCGATCATCCCAGGACTCCAGGGTGGTCCGCACATGAATACAATCGCAGCGATTGGAGTAGCATTGCATGAGGCGGCGCAGCCGGCGTTTAAAGACTACGCGCGGCGAGTTGTCGAAAACGCCCGTGCCCTCGCTGATGCACTCAAACGCCGCGGCTTTAAGCTAGTGACGGACGGCACGGACAACCATCTCCTGCTTATTGACCTGACGACAATCGGAGTTGGGCTCGGTGCGTACTACCATCTCGCATTGGAACGCGTTGGTCTGTATGCCAATAAGAACACTATTCCGAACGATCCAAGCTCCCCTTTCTATCCAAGCGGTTTGCGAATCGGAACTCCTGCGGCGACAACACGAGGAATGGGCGCGAACGAGATGGAGATGATCGCGAATTGGATTGCAAAAGTTTCTGAAAAAATCAAAGACCAACAACTACCGACCGAAAAAGAACAACGCATCGCCGCGTTCAAAGAATTCGCGCAAACTCTCACGACCGATCCGTATTACGAAAAACTGCAAAAAGAAGTGATGGAGATGTGCGTAAAATTTCAGGTACCGGCGCTTTCTTGATAACATTGTGTCATTGCGAGGAGACAGCAGACGACGCGGCAATCCAGTCAAACAAAATCTACCATGAGCGCGACGCGTCCATTTTCGGATGTCCAACACCCGATATTTTCCGAGGTCCAACCTCGGAAAATTAGAAAAAACCCTCCAAAGTACGCGACTTCGAAGGGTGGTTAGGAGGTGATGGTCTTGGATGTGGTAAGCGCCGTTTCCAGCCGCGAGAGTTCTTCTTGGACGGAGGCGAGCTCGTCCTCGGCAGACGCTCTCGGATCGAGATCCGGAGGGATGCGATATCGCACGCGTTGTTCTTCCTCCAAGAGGGCTGCGATGCGAGATCGACTCTCTTCCGCCTTAGCAAGACATCGTTTGCGCTTCCGCACAAGGTGCCGACGGATGAGCGGATCCGCTACGAATAGAGCGGCTGAAATCGCAACCACGAGTGCAGTTGGGATCCAGACGATGGGCGCGAATCCTTTTACCCATCCCGCTAAAACGGCGAAGAGGAATGACGCTTGAAGAAGCAAGCGTCCTACGATTCGCTTGCGCGACGTTTTTTCGGACACCGCAAGATCTTTAGCGGCTATTACAGCCACGGAAACGAACAAGGCGGATTCGGCGGCGAGTGCGGCAGCGGCAGCGGATGCGGATGCGGCTACTACGACTGCGAATGCGGCTACGAATGCTGCTACGTCTGCGACTGCGTTTGCGGTTGCGGCTGCGGCTGCGGTTGCGGCTGCGGCTACGAATGCGGCTACGAATGCGGCGGACAATCCTCCGATCGCGTATGCGATGAAGAAAACAGCGAGAGTCGCCACACTCATCACAACCTGCCAGAACAACAAGCTACGTTTTTTCAAAGAACACCTCCTTTCTCCGAGCCATGTCGGAAAGATAGAGATAGCATGAAACGGGGGAGGAATCAAGGGAGGCGAGATCATGCCCGTTTCAAACAGATGTGCATATATTTATGTCATTCCCGTGCAGACGGGAATCCATTTCCTCGAAATATAAGGAATAGTATCTTCACGGTCTGGATTCCCGCCTACGCGGGAATGACATGGGGGTTCTTGCGAAAAACTTCAAAAACGCTGTATTCTGCAACGCATGAATCTCATTGACGGCAGAACTCTTGCTCGCGAGATCCGCGAGAATGTGAAACGCGAGATCGCGGAACTTGGGTTGCATCCGCGGCTTGGGGTGCTTTTGGTTGGAGACGATCCTTCGTCGCATATCTACGTGAACTTGAAAGAAAAGGCGGCTAAAGAAGCTGGGATCGAAACGGATATTCAGCGACTTCCAGCTGACGTTCCGGATCGTGAATTGGATGGACTTATTAAAGATTGGAACGATGATCCGAGTTATGACGCGATCTTGATTCAGTTGCCTCTACCAGCTGGACACGGAACGGATGGACTTATCGCGACCATGGATCCTAAAAAGGACGTGGACGGTTTTCATCCGCAAAATCTTTTTGCGATCAAACAAGGTGAGGGCGAGATTTTTCCTCCGGTGCATGAGAGCATTTTGAGATTGATAGGCGCGAGCGGAACGGATCTTCGCGGATCTCATGCGGTAATTATCGCAAATTCGGACACGTTTTCCGGTCCGTTGACTCGTCTATTGGAAAAAGGAGGATCGATCGTAGCCACGATGTCGGCGGACGATCTGGATTCCGATGTACTAAAAAACGCGGACATCGTGGTGATTGCGATCGGTCGCGCGGGATTTCTAAAACGCGAAATGATAAAAGACGGCGCGTGCGTGATCGACGTCGGGACTAACAGATTGACTGACGGAAAAATCGTGGGAGATGTTGATGCGGAAAATATGAAAAACGCCACCGGCTGGCTCTCCCCTGTTCCAGGTGGCGTCGGACCGCTCACGGTCGCGCTTTTGTTGAACAATGTTTTGAAACTTGCGAAGCGTCGAACTACATCTCTTCACCGCTGATTTTGTAAGAGACGTGACGACTTTTATGCCGATATGCCGCAAACAAAATTGCGAGAATTTCAAGTACGTATTGAACAAGAAGTTCCGTGGATACGACAGCCCAAAGTCCTTGCAAAGAAAACCTCATTCCGAAAACGGCAAACCCTCCGACCGTGACCGTAAGCCATACGGCGATAAGAGTTAGGACGTTTCGGCGACTTGGAGAGCGTTTTGAAAAAGCCCACGATGCAAAAACGAAAGCGATAAAAAACGTGACGCACCATGTGATGATACTAAGAACGATCCCGCCGAATGACGACGGAATGACGTAAGAAAACAACAGCATGATCGCCAAAAAATCCGCCGTCAGCTTTAGAATCGAGATACCCAGTGCGCGTAGAAGCATATTTTTTCGTCATTGCGAGGAGTAGCAACGACGTGGCAATCTAATCAACTGTCATTGCGAGGAGTAGC
>JBBTQP010000072.1:0-5527 GCA_038065635.1 Patescibacteria group bacterium
GTGGCAATCTAATCAACTGTCATTGCGAGGAGTAGCGACGACGTGGCAATCTAATTAAGAGTAATTGATCCCTTATATTAGATTGCCACGCCCCTGCTGGGGCTCGCAATGACAGAATAATTATATCAGTATAACGCGAAAGCGAACACTCTTTGAAGTATTGTCGCCATAAAAAGTATTACAACGGCGAACGGGATTAGTTCTCTTCTCCAAAACGGATAACGTGACTTTTTCTTTCTATAAAGCGCGTGAGCGGAAAGTGCAACAAGAAGTCCGCATGTTGCGCTGAACAATGCGCCGACTGTTTCGATTATGCTTATAAAATCCGTGTTCATCACAAAAACCAATACTAGCGGAGTTACTACGGCAATCCCCCAACCCACGATCTTGGACGTCCCGACATCCAATCTGTAAATCGATTCGAGATTGAACGAGCTGGTGATAAACGACGTGATAATCGCGAGAAAACCGAAAAGTGGGATTACCCACCAAAGCGCCGGATGAAATAATTCAGAAATGCGTTCGGGAGATGCCGCCGCTCCTGCAGGTAGCGCGAGAGTTACAAAAAGACCAAACATCCAAGTCAAAATAGCGGCCACGATAGTCCCAATACAAACGGCGCGTTGCGTTTCTTTAACTTTTCGTCCGGTCAATTCAAATACTTCCGCTATCACAGTGAGACCAAACATCGCGAACAGGAATACTCCGATCGGCGCATGCGCCTGTGAAAAATCGAAAGTGCCGAGTCGAGCAAGATCCGCGCGAGGCGCCGCAATGGCAAATATCAAAAGCATTACTGCTACAAGAGCCCAGCTTAGCGCGGCTTCAACTTTTGCCATGACCTTGAGCGCCGTATATGCGGTGATCGCGCCGCCGAGCCAAAAAAGCAACTGCCACGTAGTCAATCCGATAACGATTCCGCTTTTATCCGCAAGCGTTTTCAAAAACACGCCTCCCAAAATTATATATGCAATGTTTGCTCCTACGAGCTGCAAAGTATTCGCAATAACAGCGAATCTCCCAGCGCCTTTTCCTAACACGGCGCCGACGTATCCAGGCAAACGCCTCCTCCCATCAACTGCCGCGATCACTTCAACGAACATGAGATGCGTCGCCAAAATGAGGGTCGCGATTATCCAAAAAATAATACTTCCTCCAATTATACCGATGCGGTCCATCATTGCTGGAACTCCGAAAATTCCCGCGCCGATTATCGTGCCGATAACCGCGAGAACCCCGCGAAGCGTAGTCGAACGAAGAGCGATCATGAGAGAAGTATAGCAGATACGTGGGATTGACCCCCTCTAACTCCCCCTTCGCAAGGGGGAGGAAAGGAGGGGTTAGGGGAGGTCTCCCCAGTGTTGCGGTGTTCTCTCCCTCGCGATAAGGTTTTGTTCGATATGAATTCCGCGGAAAAACTTACACCGCAAAACCTCGAAGCCGAGCAATCTCTTTTGGGGTCGCTTTTGATAGATAAGGACGCGATAATCAAGGCCGGCGACCGCGTGCAAGTGGACGATTTTTATGCGGACAAACATCGGGTTATTTTTGAAGCCATAGTTGAGCTATACCGCCGCCGCGAACCAATCGATCTTCTTTCGCTTTCAAACAGACTGGATGAAAAACAGGAGCTTGAACGAATCGGCGGCCGCGCTTATCTAATCCAGCTTTCAAATGCGGTTCCGACTGCGAGCCACGTTGGAAACTACGCGGATATCGTCCAGAAAAAAGCTACACTCCGCCGTCTGCTTAAAGCCGCTTCGGAAATCGCTGCGCTTGGATACGAACAATCGGAGGATGTTGAGTCGACATTGGACGGCGCGGAACAAAAACTCTTTAACGTCTCTAGGAAATTTCTCAAGTCCGGCTTCACTCACATTCATGACGTTCTCGACACCGCGTTCGAGCGTATTGATGAAGTTCACCGCGAACGCGGAAAGTTGCGCGGGATCGCGACGGGTTATACGGATCTCGACGGAATGTTAGGAGGATTGCAAAAAAGCGACCTCGTGATTCTTGCGGCACGCCCTTCATGCGGAAAAACATCGCTCGCTCTCGACCTCGCGCGACATGCTGCGGTTAAAGAAAAAGTTCCGGTCGGCCTGTTTTCAATCGAAATGAGCAAGGATCAGCTTGTGGACAGAATGATCTGTTCCGAAGCGGGTGTTGATCTTTGGAAAATGCGTACGGGGAAACTTTCAGACGGCGGATCAAACGATGATTTTTCACGAATCGGCCACGCCATCGGCGTTTTATCCGAAGCGCCGATATATATAGACGACTCCGCAAGTGCTAACATCATGGAAATCCGAACAAAAGCGAGAAGGCTACAAATGGAACATGGATTAGGACTGGTTGTCGTCGACTATCTACAGCTCATGGAATCGCGAACATCCGGATCTGATAACCGCGTTCAAGAAGTGGCGGAAATTACGCGCGGTCTCAAGGCGATCGCCCGCGAATTGAACATTCCGGTTCTTGCGCTATCGCAGTTGTCTCGACAGGTTGAAATGCAAAAACCGGCGATACCACGGCTTGCGCACTTGCGTGAATCAGGATCGATCGAGCAAGACGCGGACATCGTGCTATTTATTTATAGAAAAGCCGCGGATAGAAATTACCGTATGGAAGATCTGTCGCCTGAGGAACGAAACCTCGCCGAAATCCATATCGCCAAACACCGCAACGGCCCGACGGGTATGGTCAAATTATATTTTGACGCTGCAAGAGCGAGTTTCCGAAACCTAGCAAGAGCGCCGGGCGGCTCGCACGGACTCCCGCCTCCGCAATCAGCGCCACAGCTTTCAGACCCGCCGCCGGAACAATTCGATCCGCATACTCCGATCATGTCTTCAAATTAAATTCAATAAATGGTAATTTGTAAGAACTAGGCGCACGGCTTGCGCCCATGCACAAACGGGGAGGGCGGGACAAGCCCGCCCCTACCAATTCGGGCGCATTACCATGCGCCCCTACCGCTACTCACTACTCACTACTCGCTACTCACTTCCCAAAACATATGTTCAACAAACTCAAACAGTTCAAAGACATTCGCGATCGCGCCAAGTCAATTCAGTCCTCACTCTCTAAAGAACACGCCGAGGGTTCTGCCGGTTGGGGGAAAGTTAAAGTCACGGTTGATGGAAACCAACGCGTAACGTCAGTTGTCATTGATCCGAGCCTCGAAACAAAAGATATTCCCGGACTTGTAAAGGATGCCGCAAATGACGCCATGGAAAAAATTCAGAAAATTCTCGCGTCTAAAATGAAAGACTTGGGAGGATTGGATTTGGCGCAAGAGATGCAGCAAATGATGAAGAAATGATTCCGTCACCGATCCAGCGCGTCGCCGCGGAAATAGACGCGTTACCCGGCGTCGGACCTCGCGCCGCACTTCGTTACGCTTATTGGCTGGTTACGCAACCAAGAGAACGCCTCGTTCGTTTTGCGCAGGCGCTTTTATCTCTTCGCGAGGAGATTCGAATCTGCGAGACGTGCGGAAACTGGTCGGATAGCGAGACGTGTTCGATCTGTCGTGACGCTTCGCGCGATCATTCTAAAATTTGCGTTGTCGCAACTCCGCAAGATCTCCAAACCATAGACGGCTCCGGAGGATACAAAGGTGTTTACCACGTTCTAGGCGGCCTCCTCGATCCGATCGAGGGTCGCACTCCAGACACTCTCCGCATCAAGGCCTTATTCGCGCGAATTAGAGAAGGTGGAGCGGCGGTCAAGGAAATTATTCTGGCGTTCGATCCGGACGTGAGTGGAGACACGACCTCGCTTTATCTCACGCGCCAACTCGGCGGAGTTGATATCACAATCACCCGACTCGCCCGCGGGCTTCCAAACGGCGCGCAACTCGAATACGCAGACAGCGCGACTATTGCGGAAGCCATGGAAAATAGAAAAATCACTGGGTAGAAATTCATCAAGGTATCCCTTCTCCGCCTTAGGCGGATCCGCCGGTGGAGGAGACAAGCTCAGGGAATATTAGTTATAGAAAAAACCGCCGGTTAGGCGATTTTTGTGATTTTTACTTTGGTGAACGCTTGTCTATGACCTACGCGCTTTCGGTATCGGACTTTCGGTTTGTACTTCACGACCGAGATTTTCTTTGCACGACCTTGTTCGATAACTTCGGCGCTTGCTCTCGTGGAAAGCATTGGCGCTCCGATATCAACCTTGGATCCGTCGTCTTCTGCCGTAAGAAGTACGTCGAACTGAACGGTTTGTCCGGCTTCGTTCGGCAACTTCTCGATTTGCAAAACGTCCCCTTCTTTTACGATATATTGTTTCCCGCCAGTGGCTATTACAGCAAACATAGTGACGGGACTATACGGTAAACCATTACTACTGTCAACATTGACAAATGTTCAATTTTCTAATACATAAAAAGAAGCACATACACAACCGAGGGAGGTAAACGTGATCCTAAAGATCGATCCTGCGCTGATCAAAATAATCGGCGACATCAAGCGGCATATTTCTGCTGAAGCCATGGTGGTGGAAGCCGACGAGATCGCTGCAGGCAGAACAGTGATCGACGAACCCGTTGCGGTAATGAAGACGTGGCTCAAGGTCGCGTCGGCGTTCGACGAAGAGCGTGATGACGAAGAGCTGATCTTCCTATGGAAGAACGGCGAGTGCGTCTGCCGTGGCATCAAAAAAGACTTCGGAGCGCATCGCGTTCGCTTTCTCACGGGAAAAACCACGCTTCTCGTAGCGCGTCGCCAGTGCGGAGCGTTTGCGCCGATTCGAAAACTCCTGCTCGATCACGGCGTGACCGCCGAGGAATTTCTCGAGCTTGGTCCTTCGATTTTTCCGTGGATGTACGGCGTACTCACAATACTCCGACGCCGATCCGACGACGGAGCCACTCACGTGCTCGTCGGACTCCGTAAAGCGAGAATCGATGATCGCTTCGTCGAGATCGTCGGATTCCCCGGCGGACTCGTACATCCGGACGAGGGGCTCGAAGAAGCTGCCTCGAGACACGTTCGCGAAGATTGCGGGATCAAAATCGAGCGCGTAAAAACCGGATTCGCAATCGATGAGAACACGAATTCGTGCAGGACGCTGTTCGTGTGTTTATCGGAAATCGACAATCGACCCGCAGTCACCAATTCATTCGAGTGGAAAAACGGTCGGATGCTCTGGATTCCGGAAAACGCGCTGCTGTCGGCCATCGACGGCGAGACTGACGCGATGAGCGATGCATTCAAACGCGCCGGTATGAATCTGAAGAAAGACGTGACGGTTACGCCATTCGCGACCGAACCGGCGCGACTACTACTGACACGCGCCTTCCCTGCGTGACTTCAATCCCCGATCCGACGGCTCACGGACCGGGGCTTTTTCTTTTTCGGAAATGTCGGTATCGTTGTATTTCAATCATGGCAACCAAAGTACGAAAAGCGATCATTCCTGCGGCAGGCTATGGCACGCGTTTCTTGCCGCTCACAAAAACAATCCCGAAAGAGATAGTTCCGATAATGGATAAACCTATTATTCATTACATCGTCGA
>JBBTQP010000072.1:5627-11935 GCA_038065635.1 Patescibacteria group bacterium
TCCCGCCTGGCGTCCATCGGCTCCTATCTATTAACTCCTGATATTTTCGAGGCGATCGAGCGCATAAGCCCTGCGGCAAACGGCGAATACCAACTAACGGACGCGTTCAGGATTTTAATGGAAAAACGCCCGTTTTTCGGCTGCCAGCTAAAAGGCGACTATTACGACGTAGGTACAAAGCTCGGCTGGCTAGAGGCGAATATCGCGATGGCGATGCGAGATCCTGAAATGCAAAAAGCTCTCCACGACGATCTTCGGAACAGATAGACCGTTGCAATCTCTATTCTGTCATCCTCGCGAAGGCGGGGATCCAGGGTATAGGTGAATTATTCCTTTTATTCTGGATTCCCGCCTTCGCGGGAATGACACAGATGCATTATTGACAACTCTCTAAAAACGTGGCATTTATAGAGCGCGGTTCGAAACACAAACAAACAAGGAGATTCACAATGGGCTTTCAGCTCACTTACGATATCGTGGAGGCATGCAACGCGATCAAGGATGCTGCCATCAGGGCGGCGAAGGCACGCAGGGCGGAAGAGATCGCGCGCGACGTGAAGCTCTTCGACGGAACGATGGCGACCATGAAGGGGTGGCTCCATCCCGCGGAGACGGTGATCGACAACGACAGCGACAATGAGCTATTCACCCTGTGGAAGGCGGTCAACACCGGTAACCAGAATGTCGTTCGCTGCGACGCCGACCCCATGATCTTCGAGCGCGGCACGACAACGTACTTCACGGCGCGCGACACATGGGAAGCCTTCGTCCCCATCCGCAATCTCATCATGGAAAGCGGTGCCAGCGAAGAGGAGTTCTACCACGTCGGGCCAGTCCTCTTCCCATGGACCTTCGGCGTGCTAACGCTCCTTCGTCGCTACGACACTGACATGGCGCCGCACATCTTGGTGGGCATCCGCTCCAAGCAGCTCGCCGGTCGGCACGTGGGCACCGTGAGCTTCCCCGGAGGACTCGTTCACCCGAAAGAGAGCATCGAACACGCCGCACGCAGGCAGATGCGCGAGGAGTGCGGCATCGAGATCGAGACGATGGAGAACGGTTTCGCCATCGGGCTTCACCCGAACGCACCGAGCACCACGTTCATGTGCGTGGCAAATACCACCTCGCACGAGGTGTCCGACTCGTTCGAGTGGAAGGGCGGACAGGCAGTGTGGGCCAGCGAGGAATCCGTCATTCAGGCGCTCGATGGCAACAACAGCGCCATGGTGGGCGCCTTCCGAAAGGTCGGTCTGGACGTCAATGAAGGCGTCGCGATCGCGCCGGACGCGGCCGAACCGGCCCGCCTCCTTCTCAACCACATCTACCCCGCTCCGGCCTGCCCTCTGTAGGCCGCCTCGTGCGGCGGTAGCCAGCTCCGATCCCCAGGATCGGAGCTTTTTATAAAAAATAGTATTTTTCTGTCATTGCGTAGCCAATATACTAAAAGGCGTGGCAATCAAATAGGAAGTAAGTATTACTCCTAATAGATTGCCGCGTCGCACAAGCCTCCTCGCAATGACGTAATCCCGTGAGGTTACTCCCCGCATTTATTACCTCGGCAAGATTAAATACGCGCCGTTTTTTATTCCCAGTTCGTTTGCTTTTCCTGTCTCCAACTCCAAAACCTTATCCGCCATGTGCGTCGGTATGTGAGTCGCCGGAGATTTTCCTTCACCTGGAGGTTGAAGCGTCGCAACGTCAACCACAACGCCGCCATCAAGCCAGATGATGTCTATTGGAAACTTCATTTCTTTCATCCAAAACGGATAAAGTCCGCGCGCTCCGAAAACAAACAACATCCCATCAAACGGCTCGAGCGCGTCGCGATCGGACAGACCTTGTCGGCGAGATGCGGTCGTATCAGCAACTTCAAGTTTGTACGAGGAAAGATCGATAACTGCCGTGCCGCGCTTCGGCGCCATTGTCGCTCGTGCGAACAACAATACGAATAAAAGCGCGACCGCAAGAATTATCCCTGCGATTATCCGAGCGCGATGAAAAGCGACTTTATGGCTGGGATTTTTATTCATAATCACTCCCCTCGTTGCGGACCGATTTTTCTAACAAGCCATGAACATAGTCCTGTCAAGGCGATGAGCGCTCCGACTAAAAAGATTTTTCCCTTCGTTTGAAGTGAGAGTGCCGCGAGTCCGGCAATAAATGACGCTGACCAAAGCAGATAAACCGCCGTCTTATGCGACGCTCCAGCGTTCAACAATCTGAAATGCAAATGAGAGGCATCACCTTTGAGCGGAGATTGGCCTTTTCTGATTCTGCCAATCGCTACGAAAACCGCATCCGCAATCGGAATCGCAAGTACCGCAAGTGCGATCGCGATTTTCGCGCTTGAAACGATAGCGAGAACTCCGAGAGAAAATCCGGCTACAGTACTCCCCGCTTCTCCAAGAAACTGTTTCGCCGGATGAGCGTTGCGCGGAAGAAATCCCAGAAAAGATCCGCCGACAGTTGCCGCCAACGCCGCAACTCCTGGCTGAAAATATGCGGCTGAGAGCGTGAGAGCGCCTACCATGGAAGATCCTATTACCGCGATACCAGCGACAAGGCCGTCCAATCCATCAAGAAGTTTCGTAGAATAAGTGGCGAACAAAAGCCAGAGTAAAGTAATTAAATCTGCGGGGAAGGAAAGTAGTGAGTAGTGAGTAGCGAGTAGCGAGTATTTGTACTGCCACCAGACGAGGGAGAAGCCGGAGGGTTCGGTGAGACTTGTTACTTGGATTATTCCGGTTCCGGATGCGATCACTACGAGTGATGCGAGAATTGGAAATACGAGTTGGCGAAGCGGTGGCTGTGGTCGAATATCATCCAACACTCCGCCTACGCAAAGTATGATGAGAGCTATAACGAAGCCGATGATTTGCCGATACGAAACGTTTGGCAATAATCCGAGCGACGAAATTATCGCGATACTGAGTATCATCGTCACGATTATCCCCGTGCCGCCGAGGAGAGGGACGGGAAAGCGATGAATTTTTCTTCCGCCTGTCGGCTGATCCACAGCGCCGTATCGAGTTGCGAATTTTGATGAGACGCTAGATGCCGCGTAAGAAAAAACCGCCGCGAGGATTGCGATCGCGGCTACGTAAAAATAAACGGCTTCATGCGACATGATGTTCGACCTCTAATTTTCCGTCGGCTTTGAGAATCACACGATCTCCGCGATTGACTTCCTTTTTCAGCAATAAATCCGCCAACGCGTTCTCTACAGTATCCTGAATCACGCGACGAAGAGGTCTTGCTCCGAATATAGGATCAAATCCCTGTTCCGCCAACCGCTCGACAGCCGCGTCCTCCGCCACGAACACGATGGATTTCGCTTCAAGCTGTTTCGCGATTGAGTTGATTTGAAGCCAGGCGATTTGCGACACGTGATCTTTCGTGAGCGGGGTGAATACGATTATGCCGTCAAACCGATTGATAAACTCCGGACGAAAAACTCCTTTTAACTCGCGTTCGATTAGAGCGGTCTTTATGACTGAAGTCGGCGTATTCTTCGAAATCTCCGCTTGGATGTACGGCGTTCCAGCGTTCGACGTCATTATCAACATCGCGTTAGTAAAATCCACTGTTCGCCCGACGCCGTCAGTAAGACGTCCGTCATCCATTACTTGAAGAAAAAGATTTAGTATGTCAGGATGTGCTTTTTCAATTTCATCTAGCAATATCAAAGAGAACGGATCGTGCCTGATAGCTTCGGTCAAAAGTCCACCACGTTCATCGCCAGCCGCACCAATCATGCGAGCGATGGACGATGCGTCCTGATATTCTGACATGTCGAGTCGCACGATATTTTTTTCGTCTCCGAAATATGTCGACCCAAGCGCTTTTGCGAGTTCGGTTTTTCCAACGCCGGTCGGTCCAAGAAACAAAAAGTTCGCGATCGGCCGTTTGCCCTCGCGCAATTCCGCACGAGCGCGGCGCAATGCTTGAGATACTGCCGTCACCGCCTCGTCCTGACCGATAACACGATCGTGCAGCACGCGTTCGAGCGACAATAATTTTTCCGTTTCCGCGGCTCCTACCTGTTCGACCGGAATTCGTGTTTTTTCTTGAACCACTTGCGCGACGTCATCCGCCGTGACGAACTTAAGTTCGCCTCGTGTCTTGCGAGCGAGAACGGCGGCTTCTCGTATTATGTTGAGAGCATTTTGCGGAGAAGCTATATCGTGCACATATCGAAGCGCAAGCGACACCGCTTTTTCCAAAGCCGCGAAAGAAAAATAAACGCGTTGGAGATATTCGATCTGTCCGCTTTTTGCCATAAGAACGCGAAGCGCGTCATCTGATTCGAGTGGCGGTACGTCAACTTTTATCAACTTTGATCCAAGCGAACGGCGTTCGATAAAACTCGTCCACGAGCTCGGTGTGGTCGTTGCGATCGTGATGAAATAACCTTTATCCAACTCGCTTGCGAACATTTCCGCAAGATCCATCGGACCTCCCGAACCCATGCCAGTAAGTGCCTCAATTCCATCAGCGACCAAGATGATATTTCCAGAAATCCCAATCTCCTGCAGCATTGAAAACAAACGCTCTGACGCAAGCGACGGCTCTCCTGCGGCGATTAGTTGCGCGAGATTCATGGAAACAAGACGGCGATCGAACAATTCCGGCGGCACGTCTTCTTCCACCATTCTTCTTGCCAATTCATCGACAATCGCGCTTTTTCCGACTCCGGTTTCTCCGACAAGCGCAACGGATCGGTTGCCGCTCTCTATCGCCTGAAGTAGCTGATTAAACTCGACGCTCCGTCCAACCAAAGGAGAAAGTCGCCCTGCCTGCGCCGCGCGTGTGAGATCCTCGCTGTATCTGTCCAGCAAAGGAGTTTGAAGCGCGGTCATGGCGCGATTCATTCCGCTCGTGGGTTTAAGCGCGGCGAGTGAAACGAATCTTCGATGATCCTCGCGAAGCCGTTCCTGCAACTGGATCCATTCAGCGACCCGTTCTACGTGTTTCGGCGAAAATCCAAGACGATCAAAAAAATCCTGCAACTTCGGACTGTCTTTTAGAGATTGGATCAAAAGCTCCATCGGCCCGACGAATTGGCGTTTTAATACTCGCGCGTTGAAATAAGCGAGCGTGAGTGATCGTTTCAACTCACGAGAGAGAGATATGGGAGGATTCCCGCTTGGAACTTCGGACACGAGAAAAGTTGCGAGCGGTTTTTTTATAACATCAAAGTCCATCCCAAGCCGCGCTCGAAACACCCCGCCGTCCGCGCTCGTGAGTGCGGCCGCAAAAAGAATCTCGGGAGTAATTTCGATTCGCCGCATGTCGCGCGAGATTTGGAATGCTGTTTCCAGAATATCAGTCGCGGCTTTTGAAAAATACGGAGCGACGTCAAACCGATGATTCGCGCGAGTGGATGCGGTCTTTTCCTGCGCTATCAGATCTTCTTTTGATTTATTCCAGTTCGGGAGCGATTTTTCCTCGTGAGAATATTCGATCAGACGAAAAAAGAAAAAACAACCCAGCAAAAGATCGAACCAAAAAATCGTGAGAGTCCAATCTCCTCCAATCCAAAACGCGGACTGCTTCATCACCTGGATGGATCCGAACGTGATAATTCGCCAAGCTAACGGCAATAATCCCGCAAGAAAAGCCGCGAACAAAACCACGTG
This sequence comes from Patescibacteria group bacterium, assembly GCA_038065635.1. GTDB lineage: Bacteria > Patescibacteriota > Patescibacteriia > 2-12-FULL-60-25 > 2-12-FULL-60-25 > JAHJFW01. The sequence goes on from JBBTQP010000072.1 coordinate 11,267, forward strand.
CAATGTCTGCGTTGCTATTCGACGAAATTTTCTGAAATTAATCGTGAATTCGTTAATCGGATCGCTCCAGACCAAAAAACCGTCAGGCGACGCCACGCCGATTCCCGCTCCTCCGCATAATTCGCAATGCTGTGATGCGCGAGGATCTCCTCCGCACGCGGAGCAGACGATGGCGATAGGTGAAATGGTCTCGTTCATAAATCAAGCACCGACTGCCGCGATATTTACAATTGCCAAGAAAACGCTGCCGATCGGAAGAAGTACGTACACGATAATGCCCAGCGCATACACAGCGGCTTCAACTATTAACGCGAACACTCGAGCGACGAGAACCACGAACCTCATCAAAACGCTTATCAACCTTCCTGTGATATCGTGCTGGCCGTACATGGGAACGAAAAAATTTCTTATCCAAACGGACAATCCAAAACCTTGCGCGCGATATTGCAATGATCTATAAAAACTTAAAACGATGCGTTTAAGCCCTGCGCCATACCACCAAAAAGGAAATCGGATGACGCTGCCGAAAAGGTCAAGAAAAAAATATCGCGCTACCTGCGATGAGTGGGCAGACATAGCACGATTATAGCATAAAAAAACACACAATCCCCCTCAACGTTATAACCCATAAATAATGTTACCGAGATCCGACTGGATATCCCATAATTC
>JBBTQP010000073.1:0-6786 GCA_038065635.1 Patescibacteria group bacterium
GCGATAGGATATGCGTATTCTATGGCTACTAAATCAAAGATTTTGACGGGCGAAAAAACGATCCGCGAGTTTCTAACGCGTGCCGTTGAGAACGTGTATCCGTCGCGCGAGGCGTTGGAGAAGCGGTTGCTTTCCGGGAAACGTATGACAGTGTATTTGGGCGTTGATCCCACCGGTCCCGCGTTACATTTTGGCCACGCGATTTCTCTCCGCATGCTCGGTACGCTTCAGCGCATGGGACACGGCGTTACGCTTTTGATCGGGGATTTTACGGCAATGATAGGAGACCCAACGGACAAGGCCGCCGTTCGCAAACCGCTCACTCGTGAAGAAGTTTTGGTGAATTGCAAGCAATATAAAAAGCAGGCGTCCGCCTTTCTTTCTTTTGACGGACATAACGCCGCAGAACTAAAATTCAATAGCGAATGGCTCGCGCCTCTGACTTTTGCCGAGCTTCTTCCGCTTGCCGCGCATTTCACTGTGCAACAAATGATTCAGCGCGATATGTTCAAACGTCGCATCGAAGAGGAAAAACCAATTCATCTCCACGAGTTTCTCTATCCACTCATGCAGGGATATGATTCCGTCGCCATGGATGTTGATATGGAAGTCGGCGGCAATGATCAGACGTTTAACATGTTGGCAGGACGCACGCTCATGAAAGAGATGAAGAATAAGGATAAGTTCGTGCTTGCTACGAAGTTGCTTGTGGATCCGACAGGAAAGAAAATGGGGAAGAGCGAGGGAAATATGATCACGCTTGGCGATGATCCGAATGATATGTACGGCAAGGTGATGAGTTGGACAGACGGAATGATCGTTTCAGGATTCGAGCTGTGCACCAATGTTCCGATGGACGAGGTTCAAGAAATAGCCACGGCGATCGATGACGGAGAAAATCCTATCGTTTTCAAGCACCGTCTCGCACAGGAAGTGGTTCGGACGTTCGTCGGAGATGCGGAGGGCGCGGCGGCACACGAGCATTTCATTAAGATTCATAAAGAGCACGTGCAACCGGATGAGATTCCGGAGTTCAAGGTGAAAGGTGCTGGTAAAAAGATTTCGCTTGTTGATGCGTTGATTCTTGCGAACCTTGTAAAGTCGAAAACCGAGGCGCGGCAGCAGATCAAACAGGGCGGCGTTAGAGTCGATGGCGCTGTCGTGAGCGATGAGAAGGCGGAGATACAAAAACCGGCTGTGATCCAAAAAGGAAAGCGGCATTTTGCAAAAATCGTATGAAGCCGACATGGGATGAAGCGCTTGGCCGAATTGCGCGACAAATCGGTAAAATAACCAAGGTAAAGATCGATGCTTCGGAATTCGTTCTCGCTCCAAAGCCGGAGTTGGGGGACATCGCATTGGCTTGTTTTCGTTTTGCTGGGAAAAAAGGAGAAAAACCGGCGGAGATCGCAAAAAATCTTGCCGAGTCGCTTTCGGATTTTGACGGCATTGCAAAGGCGACGGCAACCGGGCCTTATCTCAATATCACTTTGAAGATTACGGGGATGCTTCCGCGTCTCCTAGAAGAAGCGAAGAAAAATGCGGATGCTTTTGGCGAGACTGATTCTCTTAAAAAGCAGACTATCCTTTTTGAATACGCAAATCCAAACACGCATAAGGAAATTCACGTCGGGCACCTTCGCAATTTTATTCTTGGCGCATCGCTCGTCCATTTGTTTCGTCGCGCCGGCGCTCGAGTTATTCCAGTGAGTTACATCAACGACGTTGGAACGAACGTTGCAAAGTGTTTGTGGCGATTGGTAACCGCCCACGGATTCAATATCAAGAAATTTTCTGTAGATGACGTTGATACGTTAGTCGATAAAGTCCCGATTGAAAAACACACGGCGCAATATCTTGGACAGATTTACAGCGATGCTACTCGAGCGATGGAAGAAGACGAGACGCTGAAAGAAAAAGTTTCGTTTGTGCACAACGCGCTTGAAAGTCACGACCCGGCTTGGGAGGCGTTGTGGAAAGAGACTCGAAAGTGGAGCATGGACGAACTGACGGAGATTATTAGCGAGCTTGGCGTTCGAATCGAGCGGCAGTTTTTTGAGTCAGAATGTCTTGATCGTTCGCAGGAGATTGTGAAGCATTTGGAAAAAGAGGGGATTGCGAAAGAAAGCCAGGGTGCCGTGTTGATTGATATGGAGGAGCAGAAACTGGGGATGATGCTGCTTCGAAAATCTGATGGATCTCTTTTGTATGCCGCGAAAGATCTCGCGCTTGCGGAGTTGAAAGCACGGGAATATCCGGAGTTTACGCAAAGTATAGTGTTGGTTGACGAGAGGCAGTCTCTTGCAATGCGCCAGCTTGCGGAAGCGCTCAAACGCATGGGATATGGCAAGCCGTACGATTATCTCGGATATGAACTCGTCACTTTGCCGGAAGGCGCCATGTCCAGCAGAAAGGGAAATATCATAACTTTTCAAGCGTTTCGCGACATGGTTGTGGAGGCGGCACGCGCGGCGACTGCGGAGCGGCACGGAGGCGACTGGGATGACGAGCGTATCGCGACCGCGGCGAGAGTTTCTGCGGCAGCAGGAATCAAATACGCGATCGTAAAGCAAGATCCGAACAAGGTTATTGTCTTCGACGTCGCAAAGGCGTTATCATTCGAGGGAGACACGGGGCCGTACATTCAATATGCGGCTACTCGTCTCGGAAGTATTTTGAAAAAATCAGGATGGTCACTCGGCTTTCAGCCGAATTTGGATTTTTCCGGATTGGTTGAGAATTGCGAGCGGCAACTCGTTGTGAGAGTCGCGCAGTTCGCAGACGTGGTGCGCCGCGCTGCGAGTGAAGCGAAACCAAGCTTGGTGGCACAGTGGTGTTTTTCTTTGGCGCAGGAAGTGAACGCCTTTTATCGCGACGTTCCGGTTCTCGAAGCTCCGCAAGGAGTGAAAGAAGCACGCCTTCAACTTGCGCTTCTCGCCCGTCACGCTCTTACTCACGGACTAGACCTGCTCGGCATCCCGACTCCAGAAGAGATGTAGGGGATGATAGTCGAAAGTCTATAAAGTTCGTAAAGTCTATAAAGTATCGAGTTTAGGTTCATACGCAATGCCTCTACTTACTTTCGATCTTTCTCTCACTGTCGGCATTGCAGCCGCGATTTTTGCGTTGGGGTTGACCGCGTGGCTGCATAACAAGTGGTCGCGAGGTAACGTGTTATTCGCGTTACTTTCTTTTTGTTTCGCTTTTTGGCTTACTATCGACTGGTTCGCAGTGATGCAGAATGGGGCATTGCCTGAACAGCTGACCGTTTGGCGAATTATATTTTATCTTACCGTTTCGTTCAGCCCAGCACTCGCTTTACATGCCGCGATCGTCGCGAGTAGGCGCCACCTCCCGATCCGTAGCTGGATCTGTTATCCAGTGTCGCTATTTTTATTCGGAGTGATAGATACCGCTTTTTTACTTAGCTCCGTATTCCCAGCGTCAGACGTAGGATCGCGGCTGTTGGAAGGATGTTCATTATTCGGCGTATTTTATTATTCAATCACGTTGCTAGCCGTTGCCGTACAACTTTATCCGATCGTTTATTCGCGGCTGACGGATTATCTTGAACGTAGGCGCGCCGTATACGCTCTTCTTCTTTTGTCTTTGTTTCTCATGGCGGGGCTTGCGCAATTTCTATCCATCCCTGTTCCTGTCGGGTTGATGCTCGCGGCACTGGGGGCGGGATATTTTTTGCTTGCATCGATGGCATTTATCCGTTCGGGTTTATTAAACGTCAAAGTCCCTCCGATTGAGATTTTTACGCTGACCCTCCTTGCCGCCGGTATAGTTTATATTTTTCATTCGGAAACTCCGATAGAAGCGGGCGCCTCGTTATTGATTCTTTTGGTGGTCGGTTCATTCGGTTTGCTTGCCGTACGGTCTGTGCATATCGAATCCAAAAAGAATCTGCAATTGGAGCGGCGTATGTGCGAACTTGAGCGACTGGATACCGCGCGTTGTGAATCGATTTCCATGATTACGCATCAGCTTCGCGGTCCTATAGGGTGCATCAGGGTCGCCAGCGATGCTATTTTGAACGGCGACTGCGGGAAGTATTCGATTGAAGTGGAGCCGGTTATTCGTCAGATAAAACAATCCGCGGACAGGCTTCTCGCTCTTGCGGAAACGTCGTTAAACGCCGCGCGTCTCGAGGCCGGGGCTTTTCATTCAACGCGGTCGTCGGTGGATACGGTAAGCGTGATTCGTGAAATCATCGCCGAACTTACGCCGCTTGCCAATGCGAAAAGAATAGGACTTCGTTCGTCGTTCACCGGAGTTCCGAAGGAGTTGTTATTGGATCGCGAGGTTTTGCACAATGTAGTTTTTAATTTGGTTGACAATGCGATAAAGTTTACCGATGACGGTTCGGTTATGCTCGTGGCGTTTTTGCGCGACGGGGCTTTGACGATTACGGTTTCGGATTCGGGAGCCGGTCTTACACAAAAAGATTTATCGCAGATTTTTAAACAATTTCATCGTGGACGGTTCGTTCATGACAGACAACACGACGGCGCCGGTATCGGTTTGTTTGTGGTTAAGCGGCTTATGGAGAATGTAGGCGGTAGAGTTTCGGTTATCAGCGACGGTCCCGGCAAGGGCGCGTCTTTTACAGTAGAATTTCCTTTGGCTGACAAATCGTAGGGGCGCATGGTAATGCGCCCTTCCCGAATGCATGTTAAATGCGGGCGCACGCCATGCGCCCCTACGATCTGGGTGCGGGGCGGACACATCGGTCGCGCCCCTACCGCTATCCATGGGTTGACGTTATTTCTGTTTGTTCGTTAAGGTATGCGTGCTATGTCCATGTTTTCAACCAAACGTTTCGAAGAGGAAGGTGCTGTTTCTCCTTATGGGGAAAACGGCGTAGGAACAACGATTATCGCCCATGGTGTTCGCGTCGAAGGCGATTTTACAAGCAAGGGCGACGTTCAGATCGAGGGAGACGTACAAGGCCATGTGGAGACAGGTGGGATGCTTACCGTCGGACCTCAAGCGAAACTGACGGCGGATGTGCGCGCGGAAAGCGCCGTGATTGCCGGTTCACTTGAAGGAAATTTAACCGTAGCGTCGCATCTCGACTTGAAGGCAACCGCCAAGGTTGTCGGAGACGTTACATGCGAAACCGCTTCTATCGAATCCGGCGCATCTTTGAACGGTAAGGTCGCTATCGGCACTGCTTCGGCGCCAAAGTCTACCGCGAAAACCCGTGTCGATCGCGTTCAGGTAGAAGATGAGGAGACTGAACAATAGCGCTGATGAATGTCGGCTATTCCTACATTTACGACGACTTTTTATCCGACCGCGGTTTCGAGCGCGAAGTAGCGGCACTGGAGACGAAGTTGAATACCTACGATCTTGCAGGACGCATCGGTCGGCTTGCTTTGTTTCGCAGTCCGAAGGATCTGGTCGAGGGAATGGTGAAAGACGGAACCAAGACTTTGATAATCGTAGGGAATGATTCGACGCTCGATAAAGTGATGTGGTTTTTACCGGATTTGGGAATTACAGTCGGGTATATTCCTCTTGTTGGACCGTCGGCGATAGGGGAGCTGTTTAATATACCGGTTGGAGTCGCCGCGTGTGAGGTGATTACGTCGCGCTTGGTTGAGACTATTGATACCGGAAAAATTGACGATCGTTATTTTTTGACCGAAGTGAGCGTGTCGGCGACTCTTGCGACGTTAGATGTTGAAGGTCGTTATCGCATATCGCCGACGGACGGCGGGTCGCTTTTCATCCGAAATATGGCGGCTTATGTGAAAGAACCTATACTGCAGAATGAAAAGTCTACGATGGGTCTTGAAGCGATTATTGCAGCGCAATCGTCTTCGCGCCGTGGGTTTCCTTGGAAAAGGCGAAAAAATGACGAGACGAGAATTTTTTTTAATCGTGGAACTCTTTTTTCGAAAGACCCTATAGAAGCCAAGGTTGACGCGCATGTGGTGAGTGGATTTCGCTTTGAGGTGGAAAGCGTCAAGCGAAATTTTCGGTTTATCACCGGTCGCGGTCGACGATTATCGGGAGTTGATGAGCCATTGCAAACCGCGGCAAAGAATGATACCTTTCGTTCGCGAAGAAAGATTGGGATGCGCTAGTAATCGTGTCATTGCGAGTGGAATTCGACGGAGCGCAGCAAACCAGTGCCGTGGTCATTGCGAGCCCCAGCAGGGGCGTGTCAATCTAATATTTCCGTCATTGCGTAGCCAATATACTGAAAGGCGTGGCAATCTAATCAGAGTAAATAATCCTCTTATTAGATTGCCACGTCGTTGCTACTCCTCGCAATGACAAAAGTTAGCTCAGGTGGCGGAATGGTATACGCACCAGCTTGAGGTGCTGGCGGGAGCAATCCCGTGGAGGTTCGAGTCCTCTCCTGAGCACCATTATTCAAAAAGACCCGAACGGGTCTTTTTGAATTTAGAACAGCACTTCCAATTTTCCGATCATGGAGTTTAGGATGTAAAAAGTCATGTGAAGAGTAAGTCCGATTTTTGAAACCCACAAGTTTCCGTCGATAGATTCGTCGATTTTATATCCGAGTTCTTCATATTTTTTTTGCACCGTCTCGACATCCGCCCGTGTCGCCGTACGAGGCAAGATATAAGTAAGCCACATGCCTTTCATGCTGTCTTTTATTTTTACCTGATTTAGGAATATCGCTTTGAGTATCGGCAAAAGCTCCGTGTTTACCTGTGTATTTTTGTCGCCTTCAACGGCAACTTCTTTCGTATTTTGGTAATTTATCATCGCCAATGTTTTGGCTGTTGACGGAGTTTCCGT
>JBBTQP010000074.1:0-22965 GCA_038065635.1 Patescibacteria group bacterium
CCATGATCCAGCTCTACACCGGAAATGGAAAAGGAAAGACAACAGCCGCGCTGGGGACGGCTTTACGAGCTGCCGCAAAAGGAATGCGAGTCGCTCTTGTAGCTTTCGACAAAGGCGGCGAAGGCCACTATTCGGAACGAAAAATAATCCGAGAGAGAATTCCCGAGATCACAATCTACGTAACCGGACTTGATAGAATCGATCCGGTTACGAATAAATTTCGGTTTGGCGTGACTGACGAAGATCGCGCGGAAGGGAAACGAGGATTGGAGATTGTGAGTAAAATATTTCGTGACAAATCCGCGGATCTCATAATCATGGATGAAATCAATTCATCAACCTCTCTTGGTATTGTTCAAGAAAAAAATGTTCTGGAGTTACTTGATGAAAAACCGGAAAACGTCGAGTTGATACTGACGGGACGGGACGCGCCTGAATCTTTCATACGGCGCGCAGACCTTGTCACGGACATGCAAATGGTGAAACACTACTACTATCAGGGCGAAGAAGCCCGAGAAGGTTTTGATTATTGACGCATGAGTTTTCTAACTCCGATAGCGCACACTCTTTTTTGGCCATCTTTGGTCATCTTCGTAATTTTCTGGATATGGGGAGTTTTTCACGCAACCCAAACTCCACGCGCAAGTTCATCGCAACGCGCGCTTTGGGGAATCGCGATGTTCGCCAATCCGATCACCACGATTTGGTATTGGTACATCTGGAAACGCTGGGCGTTTTGGACACTCTTCACCCCAGTCCTCCTCGCATTTATCTCACTTCCGTTCGTCGCGCGATCGCTTTTAAGCAAAGCTGACGCCACGGCGGCAACAAACGTTCTCTTCGCTCTTGGAAGCACGCGACTGGTCGTGCTTGTCGCGGCTCTCTTGATATTGCCACTGCTTTTGAGATTAGCCGCGCTATTGCATCTGGGACGTAACACCGAACTATCGGCAATGGACCGCAACGACTGGATAGTTTCGCTTGCCTTACCCGTTTTTGGGTTCGGAGCTGGAATCGCCTACTGCGCTCGCTTCCGTCGCGTCTGGGCGATTGTGGGGCTAGTCTGGATCGTCGTAATCGCGATAGCTCTAAAAATCATGACGGTAAACGTCACGCAGGCGCTTATCCCGGAAGGGGATGAACTTCGAATGGAATTCCGACTTAAAAAAGGCTAAACGCCCTCGTCGTCGTCCACGTCAACAGGAAGTGCCGCATCATCATCAGCAGCGTCTTCAATAACTTCATCATCATCGCCTTCACGTACGGATACGCCGAGTTTGGCGAGATCTTCCACGTCCTCGTCTACTTCCTCTGCTGAATCTTGCGGATCGAGTCCTTCTAACAACATATTTTTATTCACATTAATTATTTGTCAGGACATTATAAAAGACGCGGAACGGTTTTGAAAATAGCCGTCAAGAGTGTGTCGTGGTAGAGTTAAAAACAACTTCATGAAACAACACTTCCCTAAGCTGCGGAACTCGCTCCGCTCAAACAGTCCTCGCTACGGAAAGTCTTGTTTCATAAAGTTATTAACATAGAGGATTATGAACAACATTATTTTTATTCTTTTTATACTGGTTCTGGCGCTTGCCGTGGGAATGGCGTATTTGGTTGTTAAACTTCGGACGTTTTCCGCTCCTACTTCGGATGCTCCTGCAATGGGATTATTGCTTCAACAAATCAATCAATTGCAAAAAGAGATGGGGGACAGGATGGGGGAGACTAACCAAGCTGTCCGCCAAAGTTTCGCAGCTTCAACCGGAGTTGTGCGAGACGTTACGGAAAAATTGACGCGAATGGAAGAAACCGCAAAACAAGTTTTGGATGTCACGAGCCAACTTCAAAACTTGAAAGACATGCTGAAGAACCCCAAGCAACGCGGGATTCTCGGCGAGTATTATTTGGAAACGCTTTTGAAAAACATCATGCCGCCCGGCGGATATCAAATGCAATACGCGTTTAAGGACGGCGAGATCGTGGACGCGGCGGTTTTTATCAGAGACAAAATCGTACCAATTGATTCAAAATTCAGTCTTGAGAATTACAACCGCATTACCGAAGAAACGAACCAAGTCGAACGCGATAAACTGGAAAAAATGTTCGTGAACGATTTGAAGGAGCGCATCAAAGAAACCGCGAAATATATCCGACCGGAAGAGGGGACCATGGATTTCGCGTTCATGTTCATTCCGCACGAAGCCATCTACTACGATCTTCTCATCAACAAAATCGGCGCGATTGAGGAAGATACGGAGAGCATTATTCAACGCGCGGCAGGGAAATATCACGTAATCATAGTTTCTCCGACATCATTCTTGGCATATCTCCAAACGGTTTTGCAGGGACTTAAAGCGCTTCAAATCGAGGAACAAGCAAAAGAGATACGGACGCGCGTCATGGACTTGAACCGGCATATCGCCGCGTATGAAAGTTACTTTACGAGCGTCGGCAAACATCTCGGTACGACGGTAAACCAGTATAATTTAGCGACGAAAGAATTCGTAAAAATCGACAAGGATGTGCTTCGAATAACCGGATCGTCCAACAATCCAGATTTGCCACAAATTGATAAACCGTCGAGCGACGTATGACGAAACGTTCATTATTAAAAGGACTTTCCGCCGTAATCGTCGTCATTGTCGCGTCCTTGCTCGCGATGATTCTGGACGTGCAATTTCGCTACAGCTCCAAACTCGCAGACTCTGTCTCAAACGCAAATCCCGCTCCAATCGCCATCGTTCTCGGCGCATCGGTTCAAAGCAGCGGCGAACCGTCTGACGCGCTGCGAGACAGGTTGCTTGTTGCTGTTGATCTATTCAAGCAGGGCAAGGTGGAGCGTGTTTTAGTAAGCGGAGACGATGGTCAATTCCACATCGACGAAATACGAGCAATGAGAAAAGTACTTGAAGAAAGCGGAATTCCTTCGGACAAAATCCTCGAAGACGGACACGGATATCGGACTTACGAAAGCTGCAAACGCGCGGTACAAACGTTTGATATCAATAGCGCGATTGTCGTGACCCAACGATTCCACATAGGACGCGCTCTCTATCTCTGCAACCGTTTGGGCATGGACGCCACAGGAGTCGCTTCGGATTTGACATCGTATCAAAGAATAATTTTCTTCACTGCAAGAGATCTCGCCGCGAGCATAGAGGCGTGGTGGGATATTAACGTAATGTCGCCAAAGCCGCCGGTGAAGTACGCTGAATAAGAAAAAGAGACCCATTGGGGTCTCGAGGAGAGCGGCGTCTACGACAAACCGAGGATGTGGACGTTCGCGACGTCACGAGCGGTCGTTTCGAGTACACGAGACGCGGAGATGGCGGTGGTGCTCTCTGTTGCGCAAAGGATGATCCAGAGCGCTACCGGCAATGCCACTTCAGAAAGAGAGGTTTGCGCGCGCGTCTCGTCCAGGTCGTAGATTGCGTTGCGCAAACAAAACTCACGAACCGCGTCCGGGCTTGCGAGAAAGGAAAGCAGCCGCCTGCAAACGGTTCCGAATTTCCACATGAGACGGATGTTCCCACTGCCGCTGACACGAGTCGCGAAAATACGGAAGTCGTCCCCGGCGTCAGCCATCCACGTAGGCACAGATGAATGATGAGTAATGCGAATTTTCTGAAGGTGCACGCAAACTCCTTTGAAGGGGGTTTAGCCTCACGGCTGCGGACCGATATATTGGCTTAAATATCGAATATAGTCAAACGGTTGCTATGTCCCATGCGTTACGTCCTCCCCCTTAGAGTAAGGGGGAGTTAGAGGGGGTTACTCCCCGGATTTTTGCGTAACTTTATATCACGAAATAACCCCTCCTAACCTCCCCTTACATTATTTGAGTTAAGGGGAGGGAGAATACGGGTGTTCGTCCGCAACAGGTGAGGGCTCCAACATCGGGAATCGGCTTCGCCGGCTGATTCCCACCGACAGGGCACTCCGCGTGCCCACCCACGGCAATTCGTTGCTGATGGCCGAGGTCATGCATCCCCTCGGCGCAGCTTCCGGGCAAAGGGTTGGTTTCACGGCGCAACGCGCCAATGACCTTCACCTGCTACCGAAGCACCTCCGCGGACACGTTCGATTCGGGGCGCTCTCCTTCTGGGAGCGCCCTTGTTTTTTTATAAGGACTTTTCAACTTTTTTACTCATCCGTAGCGTGTGCTATCATCGTTTTATTACTCGCTAACAATTCTATGCACAGATACGTTTTCATTGCGGGAGGGGTCATGTCGGGTGTGGGGAAGGGGACTGTGATGGCTGCGCTGGGCCGCGTTCTTCTGACAAAAGGATACAGCGTTACCGCCTTGAAAATTGATCCGTACATAAACATAGACGCGGGCACAATGAACCCGGTGGAACACGGCGAGGTTTTCGTGACCGTGGATGGAGACGAGACGGATCAAGACATCGGAAACTACGAGCGGTTTTTGAATACGGACATTCCTTCTATCAACTACATGACAACCGGTCGCGTTTATCAACGAGTCATCCAAAAAGAACGTAATTTGGAATACGGAGGCAAAACCGTTCAGGTCGTGCCGGACGTGCCGAACGAAGTCATTTATCGAATCAAACAGGCGGCCGATCGCGCTAACGCAGATTTCGTTTTAATCGAAATAGGCGGCACGGTGGGGGAATACGAGAACATTCTTTTTCTCGAGGCCGCGCGTCTCATGAGATACGAGTCTCCGGACTGCGTTCGAAGCATCATAGTAAGCTACATGCCTATTCCAACAGCTGTCGGAGAGATGAAAACAAAACCGACGCAACAGGCGATACGTCTAATGGCAGGGGCGGGATTGACGCCGGATTTCGTAGTAGCGAGATCATCAATAGCGATAGATGAGCCGAGACGAAAAAAACTTTCATTGTTCGGAAACGTACGGGAAGATCTCGTGATCGGCTCACCGGATGTCAGTACGATCTACGAGGTTCCGCTCGTGTTCGAAGAACAACATTTCGGAGAAAAAGTCCTTTCTTCATTTGGACTTGAACCAAAAATTGAAACTTCTACCGAATGGAAAGACATGGTCGCTCGAATCAAAAGCGTGGAAACTCCGATTAAAATCGGCGTCATCGGGAAATATTTCAGCACCGGCTCGTTCACGTTGTCGGACGCTTATATCTCCGTAATCGAGGCGATTAAACACGCGTCATGGGCGGAAAATAGAAAACCCGAGCTCGTTTGGCTGAACTCCGAAGAATACGAGAAAAACCCGGACGCGTTAAAAGAACTCGACTCGTTGAACGGCGTGGTAATCCCCGGCGGTTTCGGATCGCGAGGAATCGAAGGAAAAATCGCAGCGATCAAACATTGCCGCGAAAACGACATTCCTTATCTCGGACTTTGCTACGGAATGCAATGCGCCGTAATCGAATTTGCACGCAACGTACTCGGTCTCGCTGACGCCAACACTACGGAAATAAATCCGGACACGACAAATCCGGTAGTCAATCTTCTTCCAGGACAAGAGGGGAACATGAAAGACGGTCGCTACGGCGGTACCATGCGTCTAGGCGCGTATCCATGCAATCTGATAGACGGAACAAAAAGCAAAGACGCTTACGGTCAGCCGTCGGTGACAGAGAGACATCGTCATCGTTATGAATTCAACAACGATTATCGTGAAAAGTTGGAACAAGCGGGGCTTGTGATCGCAGGCGTTAATCCCGAACAAAATCTGGTTGAGATCGTGGAAATAAAAAACCATCCGTTTTTCGTTGGCGTACAATTTCATCCTGAATTCCAATCCCGCCCTCTCACGCCTCATCCGTTGTTCAAGTCGTTCATCAAAGCCGCGTCAACTCGCGCGTAAATAAAAATGAGTTTCTTCAGCAAAATAGCCGTAATAGGTGGTGGAACCGGCGCGAGAACGATTCTTACCGGCTTAAAGCGCCAAAAAGACGTCTTACTTAGCGCGATAGTCACAATGTCGGACGACGGCGGCCACACCGGCGTTCTTCGCGACGAGCTTGGAGTTTTGCCTCCTGGCGATTTACGACAATGTCTCGTTGCGTTATCGGATGACAGGGACGATGCGTGGCGCAAACTTTTTTCTTTTAGATTCACTGACGGAAGTGGAAACATGAGCGGACAGAACGTAGGAAACATAATTTTGAGCGCACTTGAAAAAATCTACGAAGATCCGATCGTCGCACTCGATACGGCGCATCGTCTGCTTGACGTCAAAGGACGCGTGATCCCTGTAACGCTGCAAGGTACGACGCTTTGCGCTGAACTCGATGACGGGACAGTTGTGCGCGGCGAAAGCAACATTGACGCGTCCGACAAACCGCGCGCGCCAATCAAGCGTTGTTTTTTTGAAACTCCATCCAAAATAAATTCCGAGGCGCTAACGGCAATACGAGATGCTGATGTGGTCGTGATAGGTCCTGGAGATTTCTGGACGAGCATCGTACCAAATTTGATTGTTCCGGAAATTCCGCGAGCGCTACACGAGCTGCAACAAAACGGAGGTCGCATCTTTTTCGTCTGTAACCTCGTGACCAAGCTTGGAGAAACCGACGGCTACAAAGCGTCTGATTTTCGCAATCGTATCAATCAACTTATTTCACCAGCGCATCTCGACATAACGATCGTAAACTCCGCGAAACCCGCACAGGAAATTTTGCGACGGTACGAAGAGACGGGCGAATATCTAGTAGAAGATGATCTGCCGCATCGTGATCACACCATATATCGCCAAGCGCTCATATCGCCTGAAATCGGAGAAACTGTTTCAGGAGATAAAGTGAGACGAAGTTTATTGCGACACGACGGAGATATTTTAGCGCAGGTGATAAAACGATTAATGCCGGGGTGCTGACACTCTAAAAACACGAAACCCTCCAAAGAAGATCCCGTGTTGTTCGGGTTCCCGGAGGGTATTAAGAGAAGATTCAAGGATCAAGTACGGGCAAGGAGGCGTTCCAGCACCAGAGCCCAGTTCTTTGTCCCGTCGTGGTTCATGTCAGTCGCGACCGCGATCCTACCGACCTGCCCCGCCATAGAAAGGATGAGGGGAAAGCCGATTGCGATCTCGCGACCGACATGCTCGACGCGCGCCTCTGGGCCGAGCGTCGTTGCCTCGGCCGGCATGAGAAGATCGAGGAGAGCAATGTCGAATCCGCCCTCTTTCACGAGCTCACGTGCCTCGCCGTATTCACTCACGGCGACCACCTCGTGACCGCGCGCCTCGAGCTGACTCTTGCCAGACCGCCTGTGCTTCAAGCTGTCGTCTACAAGCAGGATCTTCATAGCGATACCTCCTGCTGCGCCTTGTTGGCGACTGACGCCATGAGAGTCACCACGAAATTGTCATCCACATCGCTCACGAGGAGCGACCCGGTCTTCACTCTCGTCGGGTAGCGCGCTGCGAACGCTCGCGACTCCGTCTCCTGCACCTTGCTGGAGTGAGCCAAAAGCACGATCGTACGCTCGGTCTCCTTGATGGCCAGAAGCGCCCTCTCAACCGAGTCGACAACCGCGATGTCCGCCTCGATCTCCTGATCGTTGACCAGCTGGGAGACGATAACTCCGCCGCTAGCTTCTGCGAGCGTGCTGATCGCCCCTTTGATTGGGTTATTCTCACGGCTCCCGATTTGCACGAACACCGACGTCTGCTTCACTGCGCTCCTCCTTGGTTTTGGTTGTCAATGTTTAAACATATTAGCACAAACTAGCCATTTTGTCAAGAGAGGTTACCATTTCCAAAATCGCTTCTGCCAAGGTATTGACGCTTTGTCAAGGCAACGCGGCCATTACGACAGGGGAGAGGTAATGTGAAAAATTACACTTGTGCGAGCTTGATCAAAATTAGATTAAAATATTTCTGTTAGAAAATTTTTTTATCCGTACACATCGTAGAGATGATTCATTTTATACACGTAGGTGAACAAAAAAAATTCTTCAACAGGGGAGCGGTCCAAAAAGAGCGTAGCGCTATAAAGAATCTTATGCGTCGCACAATATATGTTATGAGACACATAAGATTAGAAAAACGAGTTTTCGGCATCTTATGAGTCTCATAACATTACGCGGATTGTTACGACACTGTTAGTGATCGTAAAATCCGCTTCCTTGTCGCTACTCGCTATTTTACGTATATTTTCCCAGGTACTCTCACATCAACTCTTTCCATAATCCTTGACTCATCCGGCTTGGTCTTCATATACGCCTCATACGTTGCGATTTGCGGTTCTAAAGGGTCCTGGAGGTCAAAGTAAATGTCGTAGCCCTTCTCGCTCACTATACGCGCCAGATTCGCTTCAGGGCTCTCTAGCTTCATGAAACGTATCTTTATACCCCTCAAAACAACTGAGCGCATTATATCGAGCCATCTGCGAACTTGCTCCGGTTTAGCTACTTGGAACCCGGGTGTCGGCGGTTCGGCGGTTGGCATCAAAATAACCGAAGGTGAATATTCACCAGTTATTGAACGAGCGGCAACGATATCACGCGCAACATACAAAGTACCGCCTTCGGTTGCACCAGTAACTACACCTGAAGCATCAACGTTCACATATATGTCATTCGTCACCAAAACCACACTTCTCTGCTTTTCAGTAATCTTGAGTCGTAAAATATCAGGATAGGACTTATCCACAACTACCTCTTCAATAAACAAACGATCTTTCAATGCGCTTCGCACATATTCCGTATCAAGCATAAAAAGGTTTTTCGAATGCCACGGCTTCCACTTCGCTTCAGAAAAGATTTTATCCATTTCCCCTACTACCTCTCCCATCTCAAGCCCACGTAGACCTATGATTTCTATTTTATTCGCGTCAAAAAAACCTGACAAAAATAAAAACCACCACCATCCAAAAATAGCGAAAGATCCAATCAAAATCAATGTGGCCGTATAAGCGGATTTTCGTCGAGTCAGTCGCTCGGATCTATAAACCCCTTCTCCGAACCTTTGCGGTTCTTTCATGATTAGATTATACGACGATTCGCGAAATTTGTGGATTGATGCGTGTCACAATTTCGTAATTGATGGTACCCGTATCACGTGCGATATTTTCCGCTGAAACATTTTCTCGCCCTTGTGCTCCAAGCAAAACGACCTCGTCCTCTACACGAACGTTCTTAACATCAGTCACGTCGACCATAAACATATTCATACAAATCCTGCCGACAATTCTGCAACGTTTTCCTCTTACAAGCACGGCACCGATGTTTGAAAGACCACGATCATATCCATCCCAATATCCAACAGGAATAACTGCGATTCGTGACGCTCGCGTAACTCGACCGGTCAATCCATATCCCACCGACGTACCTTTTGTAACTCGTTTTATTTGCGCTACAACTGTTTTCCACGTCATCACAGGCACGATATCAAGAGTACAATGTTCCTTTCGCGCAACAACCAGCGTCTCTTTTGACGACCAAAGTCCGTACATGGAAATTCCCAATCGAACGAGATTGAAATACGTATCAGGAAACAAAACCGTAGCAGCGCTACATGCGGCGTGCTTCCAAAGTGGATCTATTCCTTCTTTAGCCATTATTGAAAGTCCGTCTCTAAATTTCTGTAATTGTTCTTCCGCATAAGAATGATCAGACGTGTCCTCGATATTCGCGAAATGAGTTGACGCGCCTTCTATTACAACGCCTTTCGTTTTCTTCAATTCTCTAACGAGGCGTGAGAGATCTGCCCCTGAAACTCCTTGACGAGTCGTCCCAGTTTCAATTTTTATATGAACAAAAGCGGATCTGGATTTGAGCTTCAACAATCGAAGTGCTCTTACCGTTTCGATGTTATAGACGACGAACGAAAGTCCGTGGTCAACGCAGTCTTTCAGCCGCGAGTTGAGAGTGTATCCCAAAACCAGAATCGGCTTCTTAATCCCATTTTTTCGTAACGCAATTCCTTCATCGACATTATCCACGCCAAACCACGACGCTCCGGCTGAATCAGCAATACGAGCGGTTTCGATCAAGCCGTGTCCGTACGCATTTGATTTTACAACGGCCATAACCGAGGTTTGCTTTCCGACATGATTACGAAAAGCACGGACGTTTTTCGCCAGCGCGCTTTTAGAAATTTCAACCCATATTTTATGTTTCATCTAAATTCAAATTCAATACGGGGAATAACCCCCTCTAACTCCCCCTTTTAATAAAGTGGGAGGATAAAATCAAAATTCCCCTTCCAAACGAACGCCTCTCCCCCGACGTTCAATACGAAGTTTATTTAAGTTGAGACGAGGACTGCCCGAGCGAAGCGAGTTCCGCAGTCGAAACTTAAATAAACTTCGTATTGATCTCACCCAATCTTATCAAATCCGCAGTAAGGCACCAAGACCGCTGGGATTTTAATCGATCCGTCTTCCTGTTGATGATTTTCAAGAATCGCGATCATTGCGCGCGGCGTCGCCACGACCGTTCCATTCAAAGTATGAACAAATCCTTTTTCACCGTCTTTTGAAGCGTACTTGATGGACAATCCTCTTGATTGATAGTCCCAACAATCGGAGGTGGAAGTAACCTCGCCGTATTCCCCACTCTCCCCTTTTCCGAACATCCACGCCTCAATGTCGAAACGACGATAATCAGACCCGCTCAAATCGCCGGACGCGCAATCCACTACGCGATAAGGAATTTCCAATGATTTCCAAAACTCTTCTTCAAGACGCAAAAATTCAAAATGAATCGCCTCGGATTGTTCCGGTTTTGAAAACGCGAACATTTCAACTTTTGAAAATTGATGGACTCTATACAATCCGAAAGATTCCCGTCCGTACGCGCCGGCTTCAGTTCGGAAACAATGAGAAAACGCAACGTACTTTTTAGGAAGCTCTTCCGCCGCGAGCGTTTCGTTCATGTGATATCCAAGCACCGTGATTTCCGATGTTCCGACAAGCGCCAAATCCTCCCCTTCGACGTAATAAATCTGCTTCTCCGGGCCGCGCGGCAAAAATCCCTTTGCGACCAAAACTTCCTCTTTCGCCAAATCCGGAGTCGTAAGCATTTCAAATCCTTCGCGAACCGCGAAATCGATTCCGTATCGTATTAGCGCCTGTTCCAAAATCGCCAGCTTTCCTTTCAAAAAATAAAATTTCGCGCCGGAAACTTTCGCGCCGCGTTCAAAATCTATAAGATCGTGCTTTTCCGCCAACTGCAAATGATTGAGTGAACTTTCGACTTTACGGACTTTACCGACTTTACGGACTTCCACATTATCCTTATCGGATTCGCCTTCCGGAACGGACGGATGTGAAAGGTTCGGCATTCTTACGAGAAGTGAATTCCACTCCCCTTCCAATTCAGCCAGATTTGCCTCTTTTTCCGAAATATCTTCTTTCAATCTTTTTCCTTTTGCGATTAACGGTTCGCGATCGCCCTTTTCTTTCACTGACGCCATCTCATTTGCAATCACGTTTCGTTCAGCTCGAAGAGACTCAACTTCCTGCATGAGCGACAATCTTTCCGCATCAACTTTTACGAACGCGTCAACATCAACATTCGCGTGTCGAAGCGCGCAATTTTTTTTCACCTCTTCAACATGCTCTCGAACGTATTTTGAATCCAACATATTTAAAGCGGTATCCCCTCTTCTTCCGACTCGTCTTCCTGTTGAAATCCATCTTCCGTAATTCGCGCGCCGCGTAACAAAGAAGACTTAAAAGTGTCCGGCACGTACGGCTGACATCGTACCACCGTGGTAGCTAAACCGCGTCGCGTCAACTCTATATCCAAATCATCGGAAAACGCTTCTTGATCGTATCCGAGGCAAATAACATCAGGATTGATTTCTTCGATTGCGCGATACGTATCATCAGGATAACTCAACATTGCCTCATCCACTAAGGGATGATTTAGAATATGCGCCAAACGATCGGTTTCGTTCGTCTGCGGCAAATCTCCTTTCAAGTCTACTACCGTGCTATCGCAAGCTACGACAACATAGATCTGGTCGCCATGCTCGCGCGCCTGACGAAAATAATCGTCGTGGCCCGGGTGAAGCGAATCAAACGTGCCAAAGCACATTACAGTTTTTACCATACGTTTACGTACGTTTAACGTTTTTTGGTTTATTTGGCAAGAGGGGCTTTTGCTTGACCTGATTTTCAGGCCTCATCGTAGGAAACAGAATAACGTCTTTTACGCTGTGGACATTGGCTAGTAATGCGACAAATCGATCGATTCCCATCCCCCACCCTGCCGTCGGAGGCATCCCATGTTCGAGCGCGGCGAGAAAAGTTTCGTCAATTGTCTGCGCTTCAAGATCTCCGGCGAGTTGCAACTCCTGTTGAGCGACAAATCGTTCGCGTTGGTCTATCGGGTCGTTCAATTCTGAGTACGCCTTGAGCAATTCTCGTCCAGCGGCGAGTAATTGGAACCTTTGAACGTAGCGCGGATTGTCCACGCACTTTTTCGCGAGCGGTTCCATCTCGATAGGATAATCGGTTATGAACATCGGCTGCATCTGTTTTTTGCGCACGGAATTGCTATAAAGTTCATCGTATAATTTTCCAATATGCGCAGTCGCATAATCCGCTTCTATCTTTAATTTCTTCATTTCAGCTACCAATTCCTTGTGAGACAAAACCTCGATATCAATCCCCGTCTCTTTCAGAACCGCGTCGCGAAAACGGACGCGCAGCCAAGGTGCCTTAAAGTCTATCTCGACTTCTTCGTTCTTCAATTTCAACGAACCGTTATTAACTTCTGAAATTACGCGGCAAATCAGTTTTTCTGTAAACTCCATCAAGTCATGATAATCCTTATACGCCCAATAAAACTCGATAGACGTGAATTCAGGATTGTGCGTCCAGTCGATGCCCTCGTTGCGGAACTGACGCCCAATCTCAAAAACTTTTTCATAACCGCCGACGATCAACCTCTTCAAATATAGTTCCGGAGCGATGCGGAGATAAAGCGGAATATCAAGGGCATTGTGATGCGTAATGAACGGACGCGCCGTTGCTCCGCCTGCGATTGGTTGAAAAATCGGAGTCTCGACCTCTTCAAAACCCTCGTCCTCCAAAGCTCGTCGAAAAGCTTTAACTATTTTCGTACGAAGACGAAAAACCTCTCGCACTTCCGGATTTGAAATAAGATCCAACTCTCTTTGACGGTATCTGATCTCCTGGTCTTGAAGTCCGTGAAATTTCTCCGGCAACGGCAGAAGCGCTTTCGCCAAAATATCCCAAGAAGAAACTTCAAGAGATTTTTCCCCGCGCTTCGTCTCAATAAGAACACCGGTCGCCTGAACAAAATCCCCGGGATCGATACGATCTCGAAATCGCGCGAACGATTCGGAGCCGATCGAATCTTCCTTTAATAAAAGTTGAATTTTCCCGGACGCGTCTTTCAAATCCGCGAACAAAAGACCGCCGTGCACACGCGTAATCAAAATGCGTCCGCAAAGCACGACTGATTTTTTCTCCGCGCTCCAATCGGCAAACGACTCAATCGCGTCAGCGCAATTCGCCGTTCGCTTCGGCGTCGACGGGTAAGGATTTATACCTTCCGAAAGAAGCGCGTTCAGTTTCTCCTTTCGTATTTCTTGTTCTGCAAGCGGCATATTCATTACGCTGCAAAATACTCTGCGTTCACTTCTTGGTCAAGTGTCATTTCAGCTAACCGAAATAATCTTATATGTCTGTGTTCCGTTCGGTGAGGTTACTTCTACGGAATCACCTCTGTTATGTCCCAAAAAAGCTTTGCCAATCGGCGATTCGTTCGAGATAAATCCTTGCGCAGGATCCGCTTCATTCGATCCTACGATTTTGTACGTCCGGCTTTTACCTTGTACTTCCACCTCAATCGTGGAACCTACGCGGACGGTACTCGAACTTCCAGTCTCGATAATAGAATAATTTTTCAGGATGCTTTCGATCTCTTGTACTCGTCCTTCGATAAACGCCATTTCATTTTTCGCTTCGTGATATTCCGCGTTTTCCGAAAGATCCCCAAGAGCTTTTGCGGTTTCAATTTTAGCGGCAGTTTCGCGACGCTTTACCTTCTTGAGATCCTTAAGCTCCTCCGTGAGACTTTGGAGTTTTTCCGAACTTAAGTAGTGAACATTGTCTGACATACGTGTTGAGCGAATAAAACGCGCGCGTTTTCAAGTCGCGCGTCATTGATTAAAAAGTACCTTATGATATCTATTGTCGTCAAATCTATCTCCAGTGTCATTCCCGCGTAGGCGGGAAACCAGACCGTGAAAACACACTTCCAAATATTTCGAGGAAATGGATCCCCGCCTCCGCGGGGATGACAAAATAATGCGTGAACAAGAAAATTATTAACAAAAAGCTATATTAAAAAAAGCGCGTCGGAGAGCGACGCGCTGTTAGCGAGAGCCGGAGACTGTCAGTCTCCGACGAGGAGGAACGAGGTGCCGGGCGGGTGGCAGATGTCGCGCTTGACGCTGTCGAGCAAACGGCGGCCGCCAGAACCCAGCAGGAGCATGGGCACGACTGCGACGTCGTCGGACACCGTGTACGTTCCGTACGTGACGATCTCTCTCCTGCAGATCGACGGCCTCGAGGCGACGAACACCGCAGTCTCGACCAAGGTGGCGGGATTCAGCCCGTGCTTTTTCGCCCACGCGTCCACGTCTTGCACGGTCATTTCCCAAAGGAACCGCTTCACCATAAAGCGGCGCTGTCCCAAGCGGATCGGTACTCCGCGCAGCGACTCGTGAATGTACACGTCGCGATGCGGCTCGTCCCACATGGGGTCGCACCACGAGAAGATCCCGTTCATCTTGCCGAGATCGAGCGGCTCCGCGCTGTCTACCTGCACGCGGAACTCCTTGTCCGGGTAGATGAGTTGCTGCACCTTAGCAAGCGGCGTTCGCTCCGCCGGCACGCTCTCGTTCTCGGCTTCGCCGCCGATCATGAAGAACTTCGTGCTCGGTGTCCACGGCCCGTTCGCGTTTACCAGCGTGAGACGCCGCTTGCCGTCTTCGCCTACTTCCAGGCAAAGGATCTTGCGTTCGCGCAAGATTTCGGCGACCGCGCCGAGCGCGACGATGGTTTCGGAGCCGCAGCTCTCCTGCTTGATGCGCGCGTACGCGAGAAGCTCGTTCGGCGACCCCGGAAGGAATCCGCGTTCTGCGCCGAGATTCAACGCGTCTCTAGTTCGGCCGCCACACGTCAGCCGGATCAGGTATCCGTTCATGGCCACGAAATCCTTGATAGGCCGGCTTCTTGCAGCGGTCGGCTCAAACTTGACCATGGCGATCTGGGGATCGATCTCGTCGAACTCCTCGCCTAGACCATCCGTGTTGAACGGCTCTTGCGGCACGAGGGGGAGTTGGTGATATTCGAGCTGCATTCTGCTATCTCCGTTGTGTATAGGACTGCCAAGCCGCCCATGGGTTGTTCGTTCGGTCCGTCAATAAGAAAAGGAGCTACACTAAAAAACCATATTAAATGAGACGTGTCAATAATTTGTACCCGAATATCCGCGTAGGGGCGGGCTTGTCCCGCCCTCCCCGTTTTCCGCATCCAGGGCGGGACAAGCCCGGCACTACCGGAGTTTCAACCACGCGTCCAACACCGCTCTCGCCACCGGAATCGCTGTCCTCGATCCCTCCACTCCTTCTTCGAGAAGAACCGTCACAACGATCTCCGGCTTTTCAAAGGGCGCGAACGCCGTAAACCACGCGTGGTTCGCTTTATCGCTCCTCCATTGCGCTGTCCCCGTCTTTCCGGCCACAGGTACCGGAAACCCCGCCAAAGCTCGCCCAGAGCCGTATATTACCGTATCCCTCATCCCAAGCCGCACGGTCTGCACAGCATCCTCCGGCGCCACCCTCTCCGACGTCGGACGTCCGACGTTGGACGTCTGATATTTCATAAAATGCGGAGTTATCTTCAAACCTCCATTCGCAATTTCAGCTGTAAATAAAGCGACCTGAAGCGGAGTCACCAAAAGATCTCCTTGTCCTATCGAAAGGTTGTATGTATCGCCGATGTACCATCTCTCGCCTTTTACCTTTTCCTTCCATTCGCGTGACGGAACAAACCCAGCCGCTTCGCCGGGCATATCCAAACCGGTTTTATATCCAAGCCCGAACCTCCGCATCCAATCGGTCAAACGATCCACGCCAAGACCGATAAATTTTTCATATCCTCCTCCGAGTTCGTAAAAAAACGTGTTCACTGACCACGCAATAGCGCGACGCACATTCGTAACGCCATGACCTCCGGCGCTCCAATCCGGAAAAAACCACGGGCCTATCTGCAAACCTCCGGTCGAAAGCACCGTGGTCTTCGACGTAATCACGCCTTCTGCCAAACCGGCTGTAGCGATTACCGGCTTTGCCGTTGAACCGGACGGATAAACTCCGGCCCACGCGCGCGGAAGAAACGGACGATCTTCGTCTTGCAGCAAACTTCTATATCGCGTCGACGAAACAGTGCCTGAAAATATATTGTTGTCGTAAGCTGGCAGTGAAACAGCCGCTAGAATTTCTCCGTCTTGCGGATCAAGCACCACAACAGCTCCACGCGTAACCTTGGCTTTTTGTAAACCGTCGCGAAGCGCGCGTTCAGCCGCCAACTGCAAACGCGCATCAATCGCCAAAACTAGATCCGTTCCATCTTTTGATGGTCGCTCTTCGATTACCGCGGTCTTCCTATGCCGAGAGTCAACTTCATAAATCGTGACTCCAGGAGTCCCACGCAGCGTCTCTTCATACTCCGCTTCAACTCCCGTCTTTCCGATCAAATCAATTTGGCTATATCCCTGTTTTCTCTTCTCATCCAATTCTTCCGGAGTGATTGGAGCGAGATAGCCAAGAACATGCGAAAGACTCAAAACATCCGGCGCTGAATGATATTTTCTCTTACTTCCAACCGCGATCTCCAAAGACGGATTTTGTCCGGCTAGAATATTTACGGCAATCGCCTGCTCATAAGGGATGTCGCGCTTAAGTACGGAGCTGGCATCAGGATCTGTTGATGAAGCGAATATCTGCTCGATTTCCGTGACAGGAAGCCCGATTATGCGACCAACTTTTGCAAGAAGCTCCGCTCGTTCGCTTTCATGCAATGGCAAAAGTCGTTCGATCGCGCGAACTTCGAATGAAGGCATGTTTTCGGCGAGAACGACTCCATTCCTATCGCGAATAACTCCGCGCTTTGACAGCTCAACTTCATAACGCAAACGGTTTCTGTCGGCCTGCGCGCGAAAGGAAGCTCCGTTTACGATCTGCATCCAGAAAGCGCGGCCCACGAGTACTGTAATCGTCAACGCAACCAGACCGACCACCATCTTGAAACGTTTTTGTGGAATCGCGTTTCCCATGAACAAAGGGCTATCTTTGACATGCGTGAAATCTTTTTCATACATCACTTCGTGGGAAATCACGGACGGCGTTTCGGTCCTTATTGATTGACCAAGCCCGCCATCGTTTCTCCACTGGAACGGATCAGTACTCATATGATCCGTTTTGAATGACAGGCGTAAGAAATCTACGTGTGAAGCGAGCGATTATAAAAAATAAAACGGCGACCGAAAAAACATCCCAGGCGCAAGAAATAAAAAAAGCTTGAACCGAAACTGTCTGGAAAACGGTTTTGAAAAGTAAATTGGAAGCGAATGCCGCGACGATCTCCCAAATTGCCGAAAGCGTTCGAGCGATGATAACAAGCGTAGCCATGACATAGACGGAGCGATTCGTTAAAACCGATTCCAAAATAAACGCCAGCGCTATTATGATCAAAAGATATTCGGCAACCGCGAACTTGGAAACTCCGGGACTAAAAAGATCTACGATAAATCCTCCGGTGCCGGCAAAAACCAAAGCGGCTGTCGGACGATTTAGAATCAAAAATATCGCCGCTATCGGAAGCACCGGCAAAAATTCACGCCATGGCGTTGGAAGTAAACTAAAAAAACAAACCTGCGCCAAGCCGATAATTATGGATACGGCAATTACCAACGTCCAGCGTTTTTTTGTCATAATCACGGTTCTTCGGGACGAAATGCGCTTGGCAATAAAACCATCACGATATTCAATTGATCTCTTTTAGCCAGTGGCTCCACGGACGCGCTCTTAAATGGATCCGTATCCGTGCCCTGAACGTCGTTGACGATCCCTATGACGAGATTTGGCGGGATCTTTTCTTCAGTACCCGCCGTAACGATTATGTCGTCGCGTTCCAACGATTCGGATTGCGGTACAAGCGTTAGACGCGCAACTTGATTCCCACTCCCCTCTACCAATCCGAACAAGCGATTCCCGCCGGAAGATGCGGCGGCGAGTCGACTTGATTGATCCGAAACCAGAGTGACTGTTGACACGCGCTCCTTTAATGCCGTGACCTTTCCGACCAAAATCCCATTACCAACAATTACAGCCATTCCTGTCTCAACGCCGTCTTTCGATCCCCTATCAATTACAACCGTTGCCGAACGAGGATTGACACTGCGAACGATGATGCGAGCGGGTACGGATTCGTATCCGGTTTGTCGTTTAAACTCAAGGAGAGACGTAAGTGAGCGATTCTCCTCTTCCAAGGCGCGCAAACGAACATAATCAACGACCAACGAACGCGCCCGCGCTTCCAGCTCGTTATTTCGATCACGAAGTTCGTTGAACTCCGGCGACCCGATCAATAAATCACGCGTACCAGTTCCGATTGTCGCAAAAAATCTTCCAACCGGAAGAAGAACCGTTCGAAACGCGTCTTCGACTGGCTGCATAAGACGCGAGATTTGCAAAACGGATAATACAAGAACAAGAGCTATCGTTGCGATTAAAAGTCTTGAGCGGATCTTCATGATTCCTCCTCCCTAGCGCATTAAGTCAGTTATTGGAACCGATACGTCTTTTAACAATCTGCGGTCTTCCAGCAGTAAACCGGCTCCCCTAACGACCGCAAATAACGGCTCGTCCGCGATTCTGACGGCCAACCCTGTACCTTCCGAAATCGCCCTGTCCAAGCCGCGAAGAAGCGCGCCGCCTCCGGATAAAACGATGCCCTGTCGATATATGTCAGCGACTAATTCCGGCGGCGTTATTTCCAGAATTGATTTTATGTGTTCGACTATCGCTTTGACGGAACGAGCGAGTGCCTCTCTAACCTGCTCGTCGCTAACCATGATTTCGCGTGGTAATCCGGACAATAAATCACGACCGCGCATAGAAACTTCACGCCGTTCAGAAAGCGGGATCGCGCTACCCGCTTCTATTTTTACATCTTCCGCGACGCGCTCTCCGAGCAAAAGATTGAATACGTCTCGCGCGTACTGGACGATATTGCGATTCATCTCGTCTCCTGCGATTGGAATGGATTTGGATGTGACCACTCCGTTCAACGAGATAACCGCGATTTCGGTAGTCCCGCCTCCGATGTCGATTATCAAATTGCCGATCGGCTCCGTTATCGGGAGTCCAACGCCGATCGCCGCCGCCATCGGTTCTTCCACGATATGAACCTCTCGCGCTCCGGCGGCGAGTACCGCATCTCCAACGGCTTTCCTCTCAACTTCCGTAACGTTTAGAGGAACTCCCACTACAACACGAGGCCTTGGAATCAACGCGGAACTTTCACGATGAACTTTCTCAAAGAAAAACCGCAACATCTTTTCGGTCACTTCAAAATCCGAAATTATTCCGCGTTGAAGAGGGCGCGTCACCTGAACATGGGGCGGCGTTTTTCCCAGCATCGCCTTTGCGTCATGACCTACCGCTAGAATCTGCCCATTACGAAGATTGACGGCAACGAACGAAGGTTCGTTCACTACTATTCCCTTACCCTTGGAAAACATGAGGGTGTTTGCGGTTCCAAGATCTACGCCCAGATCTTTGGACAAACGGGAAGTCAACATATCAAACATACGTGTACTATTTAGACACGCAGTCGCGAGTTAATCAAGTCTAACCAATGAGTCGATTTGGTGTTCAAGAACGACGCGACTCTTCTTTCACCAAAAACAAATATTCGACTATTGAAAAAGTAACTATCAGGATTAGGAATGACCACCAGTGCAACTTGCCCTGGGCTGACAAAACCAAAGCCGCGATTCCAGCCATGGCAAGCGCAATGGCGTGTCTGAACGAAATCTTAACCTCTCTGATCAGCACGTCCTTTCTTTTCAAAATATGAACGCGATAAAGAGATCCAAGAATCGTAAGCGCACCAACCAAAGTCATAAACAAAGTGAGATAGAACATCAAAAATCCAGTAATGCCGGTTTCAAACGGGTCCGTATTCCAAACAATGACACCCCACGCAAAAGTCGCCAAAGC
Source organism: Patescibacteria group bacterium (assembly GCA_038065635.1). Lineage (GTDB taxonomy): Bacteria > Patescibacteriota > Patescibacteriia > 2-12-FULL-60-25 > 2-12-FULL-60-25 > JAHJFW01. The sequence continues at coordinate 20,228 of JBBTQP010000074.1, forward strand.
AGTAGCCACCGCCATGAACATAAGATAAATCCTAAACGTCATGTCGTGATTATATCACGACGTACACAAATCGCATTATGAAATATGACTTCTCGAAGCGAGGACTGCTCGAGCGAAGCGAGTTCCGCAGCGAGAGAAGTCATATTGCATAATGCGATTTTGTAGTTCTTCAAAACCCTTTTGATCTCACGTCCAAACGCACCACCCTTCTACTCCCGCATCTCCTATTAATTTCATTCAAGATCCGAACTTCATCAACGCGAAATTGCTGCATTGCAACGGCGGATGTTGATTCAAATTTCAGAGTTCCGTCAGCAAAAGATATCGGAGTCACAAACCGAGCGCGTTCGTCTCCCCAAAGCCCCAATACAGCGGCAACGGCGTGCTCCAGCACTTGAAACGCCTCCAGTTGGTGCGTAAACGACCGTCCCGCGAGAACGGACGGCATAATTCTTTTTATGGAGTGAAACGTCATATCATCAAGTCTTCCTAAACTCGCAGATGTTCTTAAAGTCGCAAAATTTGCAGACGAACTGGGACGGTTTCGGCGTAAATCTGGATTTCAAGATTTCATTCATCCTCTCAAGAAGAGCATCGGTAAACGGCACACGTTCTTTCTCCCCTAACGTCGGGACGTTAACGCTCTCTCCGTTTTGGAGATAGACGTACGAGAGAGATGAAACTTTCATGCCGCGACATTCCATCGCGAGTTGGTAGATTTGAAGCTGCTCGCGATCTTCTTTGCCGATATCCTCCTCGGACTTCGGCTGTCCGGTTTTATAGTCGAAGATCGCGACCGTACCATCTCCGCAATCGTCTATCCTGTCCACACTCCCTCGTATCGAGTGCTCGCCGATCTTCCAGTCGAAATTAAGCTCGAGCGCAGCGACCGACGGCGGCTTCTCGTTCCAAATATTCCACATCCGCGAAACCGCGTCTTTTCCTTCCGAATAATACTTGTCATACATGGCACGATCAGGATACCAAAAATCATTTTCATTCCAGCGCGTCTCATAGATCTCCATGGCCTCGTCTTTTGTTACGCGCAGTCCTGAAGTTGGGATTTCTGTTTGCGCGGATGTCTCGAATAGCGAAACCTGCGCAGCTTTTCCACGCTCTGCGTGATTTTCCAAAATATCGTGAAGCGTGGAGTGCATCACTTGTCCGAAACTTTTCTGATGCGAACCGATGATCGGGATACGGTAAACGTGCGCGAACTTATATTGCATGGGACAGCTCCGGAACGCAGCTAATTGCGTAAATGAAAACCTCCGTTTGAGCGGTAAATACGTCAAAAGCTCCGTCTCTCTTGTCTCGCGCGTGGGACGTTCTGCGATATTCGCGAATTGACTCACGCGATCTTTACCGATCGGTGCTGTCGAGACCTCAACCGACGCTTCTTCAAAAAATACCGACGGCTTTTTCTTTCTAATTCCTCCGACGTCAGCCGCGCCAGTAAGCGTGAGAGACTGTTTCGCTCTTGTCATTGCGACGTACATGAGGCGCCGTTCTTCCTCGAGATGCGTCCCGCCTTTGTAGATTTTTTCGCGAACAAGTCCGTCCGGAAGCGGAATCGCGTCCTCTCTTTCGCGCGTAGGAAAACGCTGATCAACGAGCGAGACCACGAAAACATGTTTGAATTCCAATCCCTTTGACGCGTGAACCGTCATCACCTTTACTTGATCCGGACCGTCGTTCGGGTCAGATCGCAATGCTCCGTCATCCCCGCTCTCGATCTCCATCCGAACCTCTTCCAATAATCCAAGAACCGTCGGGTTATGTCTCAATGATTCGTATCGCTCGACTCTGCGGACGAACGCATTGATATACGCGATCTGTTCTATTCTCGACGCTTCGTCTCCGGCAAGAACGCTTTCTAGAATCTTGCTTCGCTTTATCGCTGTATGCAAAACGGACAACGGCGGCTCGCGATGAGATGCGATCGTGAGAGAATCAAAAAGGGACAGGACGCTTTCTGCAGCAATTTTCCCAGCGTCCGAAATGCCATCTTCACCTTGAGGAATGCGCCGCAACGCGTCCCATAATCCGATACGCTTCTTTTCCGAAAAACGGATCACATTCGCGAGATCCGATGGAGGAAATTCAAATGACGGCAGTGTGAGAACACGAAATGCGAACGGAGAATCTTGAGTTGAAACGCACATGCCGAGCAATGCCAACAAATCCAAAACCACGGGCTTGGAATATAAACCGCGTAACGCATGAAAAAGATACGGAACATTCGCCCTTTCAAGCGCGCGCACGAAAGGCATTGCGCTTTCATTCGATCGCGCGAGGATCGCCATGTCATTCCACTGCGTTTCAGGGTCAGAGTCTTTCAACGCAATCATCCGCTCTACAACGGCTTCTGCCTCGTCCTCTATATTTTCATACCAAATCGCTCGCACATCCCCCCTCACGTCGTATCGAGCGGATTGCAGTGTTTTATCAAAACCTATCTCTTTCAATTGCGATTCAAGACGATTCGGATCGTTCTTGCGGATAAACGCGCCGGAAACGTCCAGGATTTCCTGCGCTGAACGATAATTTTGACGCAAAGCCACGGTTGTCGCGTCAGGAAAGTCGTCGCGAAACTGCAGGATGTTTGATAACGACGCACCGCGAAATTTGTAAATCGCCTGATCGTCGTCGCCTACCACCGTGATATTGCGATCTTGTCCCGCCAAAAGTTTTATCAATTCATATTGCGCGCCATTGGTATCCTGAAATTCGTCCAC